>SMWK01000197.1 GCA_004356895.1 Gammaproteobacteria bacterium | reverse complement strand
TGGCCCGGTTCCAAGAAGATAAGAAACTCGGCTTCCCGTTGCTGCAGGACGTGGATGCCGCACACGTCAAAGCATACGGCGTCTTGAATACAGATTACGAACCGGGTCATATGGGATATGGGATTCCTTTTCCCGGTATTCTCTACATCAAGGCAGATGGAACGCTGGGTGCCAAATTTGCCGTGCTGGGTTATCGTGAACGGCCGCCGTTCGAAGACGTGTTCGCAGAGGTTTCCCGAATTATCAGCGACGGAGACTGACCAGGCGGTTGATAAAGCACGAACTCATCGCAAAAATAAATGACGCCGTGGGGCGCTTCGCAGTCATATTCTCGATTTTTACGCTCCTGGTGAGCGCCGGTTGCGCCACGCTCATGTCTTCAGTTACCGCAGGGCTTACCGAGAATCTGGCAAACGCGATTCTAGACAATGCGGATCTCGTTATGGTCCGCGATGGCGCACCCGCTTATCTGATCCTGATAGATGGGCTCGTGGCTCAGTCTCCCGACAACGTCAATTTGTTGAGTCAGGCGGCGATGTTGAATTCGGTTTATGCGGCGACTTTCGTCGAGGATGAAAAGCGTAACCAGGCATTGCAGAGTAAAGCGCTTGACTTCGCCTCAAGAGCAACTTGCCGCGGAATTGACGACGGTTGCGAATTCAGAACGCGACCCTATCCTGAGTTTGAGCGCTGGCTTGCAGGCCTCGACGGTAAGCAGGTTCCTTTGTTATACCGGCTCGGCGGTACCTGGGCGGGTTGGATTCAGGCTCATGGTGATGATTTTGTCGCGATTGCAGAACTCGGTCGAGTGAAGGCGCTCATGAGTCGCGTAATAGAGCTTGATGAGGGCTTTGACCATGGTGGGGCACATCTCTATATGGGGGTGTTCGAGACGATATTACCACCAGGCCTTGGCGGAAAACCCGAGGTTGGGCGCAAACATTTTGAGCGCGCCGTAGAGCTGTCCGGAGGACGCAATATGCTCACGAAAGTGATGTTTGCCGAGCAGTACGCCCGACTTGTGTTCGATCGTGAGCTGCATGATCGACTGTTGCAGGAAGTTCTCGCAACTGATCCTGTGGAACCGGGTCTAACCCTAATTAACGTAGTTGCGCAGGAACGAGCGGCTACTCTGTTGGAATCTGCCGATGCGTATTTTTAGTAAATTTCTTGTTGGAGCACTGTTGGCGTCCTTGTCTTGGACCGCTAACGGGGTGACGTTCAAAATAGCAACTCTTTCGCCCGATGGTTCGCCGTGGATGAAGCTGCTGCGTGGTGCTGGGGACGAGATTACCGAACGCAGCGAGTCCCGGGTCGCCTTCAAATTCTATCCCGGTGGGGTGATGGGTGATGACAAAACCGTGCTGCGCAAGATCCGTTTGGGTCAGCTTCACGGTGCGGTGCTAACGGCGGGTGGTCTGACACAAACGTATACTGATATTCAGCTGTACAACCTGCCTATGGTGTTCACCTCCCTTGGCGAACTCGACTATGTGCGAACGCACATGGATCCTTTGTTACTCGAGGGATTGGAAGCTAAGGGGTATGTCGCCTTCGGTATCGCCGAAGTCGGCTTCGCTTACGCGATGTCCAAAGCGGCAGTGGAAACTGTGAAGGAGGCTCGGGCGCAGAAGGTGTGGACCCCCTCTGGAGATCCGGGGTCGGCTCGCGCGGTGGCCGCTTTCGGCATAAAGCCGATTTCCCTGTCCATTGCCGATGTGTACAGCGGGTTGCAGACCGGACTGATCAACGGAGTGGCCGTTCCGCCGGTGGGAGCGATCGCCCTTCAGTGGCATACCCAGCTCGACCACGTTCTGGATGTGCCTTTGTTGTACGTGTACGGTTTGCTGACAGTTAGCGAGCGCCAGTTCAAGAAGCTCAGCGAAGCGGATCAGTTATTGGTTCGCGAGGTCATGGGGGACGTCGTGCGCCAGGTTAATGCCCGCAGCCGAAAAGACCACGAAAGAGCGATCACGGCGTTGAAAGCTCAAGGGTTGGTGTGGCACCGACCGGATGCGCAAGTTATTCAGGAGTGGCAGACTTATGCCGAACAGGCAATCGTGAAACTCGTGGACGAAGGATTCGTTTCGCGGCCGATGTATGAGTCGCTGTTACGACACCTGACAGACTATCGGGCCACTCTTGATTGAAAAAGCTTGATTGAAACCATAAGCGCGCAGCTCAGACGCCTGGAAAGTGGCGTTCTGGTGCTGCTGCTGAGCACTATGATCAGCCTTGCCGTCTATCAGGTTGTAGCGCGTAATCTGTTTGACACGGGCATCTTTCTGGGCGATGCGCTGGTACGAGTGCTCGTGTTGTGGGTAACCATGGTTGGAGCGATGGTCGCCTCCCGCAACGACGAACACATCCGCATGGATCTGCTCACCCGCTTCATCGGCGAAGACAAAAAGCCCGCCGTCAAGAGAATCGCCAATGCCTTCACCTGCCTGGTGTGTGGGGTATTTGCCTGGCACAGCTATTTGTTTGTGCTTTCCGAGTATGAAGTTCAGGTGTTGGCATTCGCACAGGTTCCAGCTTGGATTTGCGAAGCAATAATGCCTTTTGGTGCCGGAATCATGTGCCTGAGGTACTTCTTTCATACGATCGATCCCCCATGATCTGGTTGGGGATCTGCCTGGTCATATTGGCGGCACTCGCCGGAGCACCGCTGTTTGCCGTGTTGTTGGCTGGCGCAATGTTAGGTTTTCTCGCAGCCGATATTCCGCTCGCGATCGTTGCTATAGAAGTGTATCGGATCGTTGACACCCCGCTCCTGGTAGCACTTCCGTTGTTCACCTATAGCGGCTACATGTTGGCCGAAGCGAAAACCTCTGAGCGACTTGTGAATGTCGTACAGAGTATGGTTGGTGGGCTACCGAGCGGGCTTGCGGTGGTGGGGTTCGTGGCATGCGCCGTTTTTACCGCTTTAACTGGCGCATCCGGAGTTACGATCGTCGCTCTGGGTGCCTTGTTGCTTCCCGCGCTCAACCAGGCAGGCTACGACGAAAAATTCAGCTTAGGTCTGGTTACTACGTCAGGGAGCTTGGGCTTACTGTTGGTGCCTTCCGTGCCACTCATCATTTACGGCATTGTCGCCCAGCAGTTGGAGGTTGGAGAGCCCTTCACGATTGTGGATCTTTTCAAAGCGGGAGTGATGCCCCTCCTGCTTATGCTGATGATGCTCATCGGCTGGACCTTGTGGCGCCACCGCGGTGGTGTGATCCCAAAAGTTCCGTTCTCGCGAAAGAAACTATTGCAGGCAATCAAAGCAGCACGCTGGGAGTTACCGTTACCGGTTTTCATTCTCGGCGGTATTTACTCCGGTATATTCGCTATTTCTGAGGCTGCGGCGATGACGGCACTGTATGTCACGGTAGTGGAGGTGTTGTTGTACAAGGACGTGGCAGTGCGTGGTATACCCAAAGTCATGATCGATTCGATGGTCATGGTTGGTGGCATCCTGCTCGTGTTAGGCATGGCACTCGCGTTTACGAATTTCCTCGTTGATGCCGAGGTACCGCAACTACTATTCGAGCTCACCCAAGAGCATATCAAGAGCACGATCGGCTTCCTGCTGTTGCTCAACATAATGTTGCTGGTGCTGGGTGCAATGTTGGATATCTTTTCCGCGCTGGTCATCATGGTACCGCTGTTGTTGCCGGTTGCCGTGGGTTATGGCATCCACCCCGTGCACCTTGGCATCATATTTCTTGCCAATATGCAGATCGGCTACTTCACGCCCCCAATCGGAATGAATCTGTTTATTGCGAGTCATCGGTTCAAGAAACCGTTAATGGAACTTTATGCAGCTTGTTGGCCATTTATGGTGGTGTTGTTGATTGCGTTGTTGCTGATCACCTACATTCCCTGGTTTAGCCTGGCGTTTGTCCAATAACGGTGCTCGCCAGGTCATCGTTGATAGGTGGGTTGTTCTGGTGCGCTGCGCTGTTGGCGGGCACCGAAGTAGAAGCGGAAGTAGAAACCACTTCAGCATTGCTCGCGCAACAGAAGATCGAGGAATTTCATGAAAAGCTGTTGACCGTGATGCAGATGACGGGTGGATTCGATGTGCGGTTAGCTGCCTTGAGCCCTGTGATTCACGGGCTGTTTGACGTGACGACCATAGCTAGAATCAGCCTCGGGCGCACTTGGAAAACGTTGGATGAGAGCGCACAGCGTACTTTCATTGAGCTTCTGGAACGATTGATCGTCGTGACCTACGCCGCACGATTCGATAAGTACAGCGGGCAGACGTTTAGCACGATGAGCAGCGAACAGACGCGCCGTGGCTGGGTTGTAAGAACTGAGCTTGCACTCACCGACGGTGACAAAGTGACGCTGGATTATTATTTACGCGAAGGTTATGTCTACAACGTCGTTGCCGAAGGCGTTAGCGATCTGTCTCTACGACGGGCAGACTACAACAGCATCATCAAGCTGGAAGGGTACGACGCGTTACTTGCGCACATCTTAGAGAATATTGCAGAGCAGATACCTGGAGATGATTAAGATCTGGCCGCTGCTTGTCCTGTTTACGCTTGTCGGTTGCGTAAGCCTAGATACACCTGATTACGGAGTATTGGATCCCCATGAGGCTGGGAATCGCGCCAGTTATTCGTTAACGGACTGGGTAGATAAGAAGGCTATCGGTCCCGCAGCGCGTGCATACCGAGCCGCTACACCGGGTTGGATTCGTGCCGGTGTTGGCAATTTTTTCGCGAATCTACGCGGTATCGACAGCGCGATCAATGGATTCCTCCAGGGGAAGGCTAAGTCCGGTGCAACCGATTTGGCTCGATTGTTATTGAATAGCACCGTCGGAGTCGGTGGCTTTGTCGATGTTGCCGGTTCCAGCGGACTGCTACATCAAGAAGAAGATTTAGGCCAGACCTTGGCCACTTGGGGTATTACCCGCACCCGATACGTTTATCTGCCGCTGCTCGGACCGGCTACGCTGCGAGACCTACCCGGTAAGCTGATCCATGCGGCGTTGCCACGCCTGGTGTTGGGTGGTGGGTATGCCTGGTGGGTCGGCGGGCTCGATCTGCTCAGTACGCGAGCAGATCTGTTGACGGCTACAGATGCGCGCGATGCATCTGCGCTGGATCCATACGCGTTCACCCGCGAAGCATATTATCAGCGTAGAAAATATCTCATCTTCGATGGCGATCCGCCATTTGACGACTTCTTTGACGACGTCGACGAGGTCGATTAGTCGACGAGGTCGATTAGCCGATTAGTCGACGAACAAGACTAACAAATGTTCGAACGTTGGTTTACATCTGCACTCGTAAATTGGGTAGACCGAGTAGCAAAAAACGGTTGGCTAACCCTCGTGTTGCTCGCGGTAGCGACCACGGGTTTCGGCGCCTTTGCTTATGATCGGTTTCAGATCAACTCGAACTTGGATGATCTCATCAGCCAGGCCGGAACGTGGCGAGACGATTTTGATACGTTCCGGGAGCGTTTCCCAGATCTCATCGACACGGCCGTTATCGTGGTTTCGGGTACTTCCTATCAGCGCGTCGAAGAAATAACGGGGACGATTGAGATCCAGTTGCTCGCGCGGCCCGACACCTTTACGGCGGTGTATGCGCCGCAAAACGACCCGTTTTTCAGGAAACATGCGCTCTTGTATCTGGACGAAGCCGAGTTGGACGACATGGCGGATAGGCTCGCTGAGGCTCAACCTATGTTGACTGCGGTTGCCGAAGACCCGAGCCTTCGGGGGATTCTGGATCTAGTTGCAGAAGGTGTTGCGAACCGTCCGAATGCCGGCTTCGACACCGTAGTACGTCTGCTGGCTACTTCGGCCGAAGCAGTCGCCGCTGGCAGTGACCCCAAGGTGCGTTGGACCGATGAGTTTTTTAAGACTGACAAAACGCTCCATCGGCTGGTATTTCTGAAAGGGACAACCACTGACTTCGGCGAAGTGTTACCGAATGCCAGAATCATGCGCGAGTTGAGATCGCTGATTGCCACGCTTGATCTGGCGGGGGACCTATCGGTGCGGATTACCGGCGAGATCGCGCTGTCCCATGAAGAGATCGAAGCTGCAATGACCGGCGTAATAAACGCTGGTTGGCTTGCCGTGGTACTGCTTGTTGGGGTTTTAGTACTCGGCGTGCGATCGCTGAAGATTATTATCGCTACGTTTCTACTATTGGGCATTGGCGTCGTGTGGACTTCGGCTTACGCGATGTTGACCGTCGGTGAGTACAACACGTTGTCTATCGTATTCCTTGTCATGTTCTTTGGCTTGGGTGTCGATTTTGCCATTCATTATTCGCTGCGCTACCAGGAGGCGGTAAACGCCGGTTGGGAAACCGCGAACGCCGGTTGGGAAACCGCAAACGCCGGTTGGGAAACCGCAGAAGCCGGTCCAGGGTTGGCGATTCAGGCATTACACACGACGACGGAAAGTGTTGGTCGGGCGATTGCGATCTGCACGGTGACTACGGCGCTCGGCTTCCTTGGTTTTTGGCCGACCAACTATCAGGGGCTCGCGGATCTCGGAGTAATCTCGGCTGGTGGGATGGCCATTGCGGCGTTCCTGACGTTCACGTTGTTACCAGCATTTTACGCAATAGCCGGACCTATTCGGCCTCATGTCATGCATCTGCCAAGTGGCGATCGGCTGGTGCGCTGGTTGGTGGATCGGCGCATCTGGGTCCTCAGTGTGCTGTCTGTGTTGGGAATAACAGCAGGAGCCATCGCGAGCCAATCTCATTTCGATTACAGCGTATTGGCGTTGCGAGACCCGGATGCCGAATCGATGATCGCTTTGCGATTGCTGCAGGAAGAGAACATCGCCACCAGCTATGCGTTGACCGTATTGACCGATGGACCATTGGACAAAACAAGGGTCCGCGCTTTGCCAACGGTGGATTCGGTAACGACGCCTGAGGATTATGTTCCAAGTGATCAGGACGCGAAACTCTTCGTGCTGGAGGACTTGCAGGCGCTTTTGTGGAGCGCCCTGGAACCGGCACGGATGGTCGCAGAGCCGACTCTGGCGGAGCTGAAATCGAGCGCAGATCGATTACGCGAAGTGCTCGGCGAAATACGGGGAGACTCAGGTGAAAAGCACTCAGTTGAGCTTCGCCGACTCGATGATGCGGTGACTAAACTCCTCGAGCTTCCGCCACAAGCGCTGCTGATCTGGCAGCAGGGAGTAATCAGTAATCTGTTGAAAGAACTCGAGTGGCTGCGTGAGGCAGTCAAGGTTGGCCCTGTCGAGTTCAATGATCTGCCTGAACGGCTTCGATCACGGCTGTTGAGCGCTTCTGGAGACTACTTGTCAACCGTGATTCCTAAAGAGAACACCACACGAGTGGAAGCCTTAAGCCGATTCATCGAAAGCGTGCGTGAAGAAATTCCTTATGCCACAGGCCGGCCGGTAGTCGAGTGGGGCGTAGGTAACATTGTGGTGGACGCGTTTCGTCAAGCGCTACTTTTTGCCATCGCGGGGATACTCATCGTTCTCCTACTGGCCTTTCGGAATTTACGGAATGGTTTGTTGATTCTGATACCGCTTGCATTGGCCTCCTTGTTCACTCTGGCAGCCGGGGTAATCTTGGATCGGCCGTTGAACATGGCAAACATTCTAGTGCTGCCTTTGATATTTGGTCTCGGTGTAGATAACGGTATTCATGTGGTAGACCGCTATCGTGGAGAAGGTGATGTGGCGCACCTGATGCACTCGAGCACGCCACGTGCAGTTATGTTATCCACGTTGACAACCATTGGGGCGTTTGCGGCATTGTCGCTTTCGCCACATCAGGGAACGGCTTCCATCGGTATCCTGCTAACGGTAGCTGTTACCTTGTTGCTTGTTCTTACGATCTTTGTACTTCCGGTGCTGCTCTCGTTCGTCAGTTCTAGTGCTCGCTGATCCTCAGTTTTGAGACGATTTGTGCGTTTCCCGAGAGCATTTTGACAACTTCGCTCAACGGTAGTGCTTTGCTGAAAAGATATCCTTGCGCGTACTCGCACTTGTGCTGTATCAAAAAATCCAGCTGCTCTGTGGTTTCCACACCTTCGGCGACCACTGACATATTGAGTCCATGTGCCATCGCAATGACTGCTGCGGTGATTGCCATGTCCTTACTACTATCGGGTATGTCCATGACGAAGCAACGATCGACTTTTACCGTGTCGACGGGGAACTTCTTCAGATAGTTCAGAGAGGAGTAACCAGTACCGAAATCATCTATGGCGATACGTACACCGATCTCAGCAAGCCGATTGATGGTTTCCGATGCGGCTTCCACGTTGTGCATGAACATTGTTTCAGTGATTTCAAGCTCTACTGAGTCTGCACCCAACTTTGTTTCGCGCAAACACCGGCGAATGGTCTGCACCAGATTAGGATCGTGGAATTGTCGGGGTGAGATATTAATTGCGATTGTGATGGGAGCGCCGTTTGCCTCGGCAAGGATGCAACCCGCCCTACAGGCCTCTTCAATAACCCAGTTGCCGATATCAACGATTGCGCCCATCTCTTCAGCAACCTCAATAAACTCAACGGGCGACAACAGTCCCCGTTCTGGGTGTCGCCAGCGAATTAGGCTTTCCACGCCGACCACTCGCTGATCGTTCAGCCGAACTTTCGGCTGGTAGTAAAGCTCGAACTCTTGATGGTCCAGTGCTCTACGAAGTTCGTATTCTGTGTGTAAACGCTTTGCTGTGTTGGTGTTCATCTCTTCGCTGTAGAACTGGTAGGTATTGCGTCCGCGGTCCTTCGCTTTGTACATTGCGAGATCTGCATTCCTCATCAGCACGTTTGGATCGATGCCGTCGTCCGGGATAGTTACTATGCCGATGCTGGTCGTGACTACCAGCTGATGGCCGGAAATGGCTATCGGTTGTCGTAGCTCCTTGAGGATGTTCTCCGCAACGATGCTGGCATCCGCTGGCGTGCTAACGTCGTATAACAGAATGGTAAATTCGTCTCCACCGGGTCGACCAACGGTGTCTTCCCTACGCACACACTTCAGCAGTCGTCCTGCAACTTCCTGTAGCAAAGCATCGCCAACCTCGTGACCCAGCGTGTCGTTGACGCGTTTGAATTGATCGAGATCAAGATATAGCAGCGCGGCGATGTGGTTCCTTCTAACGCAGTGCTCAGTTGTCTGGGAAAGGCGATCGTAGAACAATCGACGGTTAGCGAGATTAGTAAGCGTGTCGAAGAAAGCCATGCGCTCCATTCGTCGCTGGCTCGTCTTCATCTCGGTGATGTCCGCAATCTGGACGATGCAGTACATCGCTTCGCCGTCGGGAGCGCGTTGCACGACGACGTGAAAGTTGGTCCAGATTTCAAGGCCGTCCCGACACAACATTCTTCGCTCTACACGCGATGTCGTTTCCTTTTGAGTGATGAGGTTGGTCATCAGTTCATTGAGATTGCTCCGTTCATCCGGTGGCACAAGTCGCGAGATATGCAGTTCCTGCAACGATTGAATATCGTAAGAAAGAAGTTCCGCCGCAAAGTGATTTACTTGAAAGATTTGTCCATCCAAGCCCACGAGTACTATGCCGATTGGTGCGTTCTCGAAGGTCCCCCGGAACCGCTCTTCACTTAGTAGGAGTTGCTCTTTTGTGTTGCGCAACTCTCGAATGTCTTTGGTAATACACAAAATGCAGGGTTCCTGGCCGAAGTCGAGTAACGTTGCGGACGTCAACACCGGTACGAGTTCGCCTGACTTTGTTCTCAAAATCATTTCCTGGTTTGCGAGATGCCCTTCGCTTGCGAGTGTCATTGCAGCTTTTTTGAATGCTTCTCTGTCATCAAAAACGTTGAGCTCATCAACAGTTTTACCGATGAGATCTTCTCGGAGGTAACCTGATGATTCGACAAAAACTTCGTTGATGTCGACAATCGTGCCGTCGACCTGACTCAGGATGACAATACCATCGGGGCTTTCTGAGAAAACGCGAGCGAACTTCTCCTCACTTTCTTTGAGAGCGGATTCGGCTAAGATACGCTTGTCGATATCGCGACCGATGCAGAGAATACAGAGCTTACCGTCCATCTCTATGTAACGTATAGAGATCTCCACATGCACCACACTGCCGGAAGTGGTGAGCAGCTGCGTCTCTACATCCGTACACTCTCGCTGTGAAGAAAGAATTTCAATGATGCGGTCTCGTTCGGCGTCGTCCGCCCAGAGGTTGAGCGCCGATTCTGGCTGGCCGATAGCCTGCTCTCGGGTGTAACCCAGTAGGCGAGAGAATCCGGCGTTAAAGTCCAGGATGATGGAGTCGTGTTGACGTATGATGAGGATCGCGTCGGGGCTCGAATGGAAGATTTGGGAAAAGCGTGCTTCACTCGCACGCAGCGCTTTGCGGAAAGCTACAGATTCAGTGAGTACGCGGCAGGAGATTATCGTTTCGCTGATACCTGGCGTTCTGGGTAATCCGACTAACTTTGCATCCACGACGATCTCTTCGTCGTGGCGTTTCTGTCCACGCCCGCGATTTTTCAAGTGCAGCTGTTCGATGTTCTGCGTCTGATGAGGATTGTTTAAGCTGGCTTTCAGTACATCGACAAATGTTTTCCAGTAATCCGGGTCGATGAAGTCAAGAACACTGCGGCTCAACAGCCCACTTTCGGTGCTTCCGAGGGTTTGCGCGGCATAAGAGTTGGCGCGGGTAATACGCCCATGTTGGTTCACGATGAGGATCAACTCATCGCTGAGTTCGATGATGTTGCGAAATCGAGAGTCCGCTTGTAGAAGCGCACGTTTGGTGTCCTGGGTCTCGGAAGTATCGATAACCTGGACGATGATGTGGCGCGGCTTGCCGGTGTCACTCATGACCAAACGGGCAAAGCCAGACACCACCGAAGTGCTTCCGTCGGGCCGCTCCAATGAGCCTTCGAGCTGCAATGATTCGCCTTTAAAGAGATCAGCCCTGTGAGATTGGATCGTGGACCAGATTTTGCTTCTCACCAGATCTGCGAGGAACTTTCCGCATACTTCGTCTTGAGCTTGGCCGATGATTGACGCAACGGCTGTGTTGGCCTTAACGATGCGACCCTCGAGGTCTAGGATCAGCAACCCGGCGGGAGGCTGGGCAAGTGCATCAAGTAGTTGGTCGACGGTTATGTGACCCCGTTTCGGGTTCCACAGCAGCAGAGCGGTTGCAAGCCAGATGCCAATAATCGCCAGCAGCAGAGTTGGGCTGAAGGTGGTGTTGCCTGCGAGGCCAAGCTGCGAGTGTTCTGGAGCAACGATACACAGGGTTGCGAGCGCGGCAATGAGCAGCGTAAAACCGGGCTTGTTGGTGAGGTTAGCCACGGCACAGCGAACAGAAAAAAGGCAGCCGGGCTCATCCCGCCAGGGTCGTAACGGCCAAGCTGGAGCCCAACCATGAGGCT
>SMWK01000196.1 GCA_004356895.1 Gammaproteobacteria bacterium | reverse complement strand
TTCACGATTGGGCTGCATCGCTTCGTGCCGCGTTCCCGTCAATACGTCATTCAACAATCCGTGGGGCCGAAACAGTTCTACGTGCAGGTGCGTGACGTTTTTCGCAGTCGACCGCTTCGCTCGGTCATGGCGGCAGGCATATTGTACTGGGCCGGGTCCGGTACCTATGCCGCGTTGTGGGTGTACATCTACAGTTACTTCTGGGAGTTTACGAGCTGGCAGATTGCAATCATCGTGGTGCCGATGGTGCTTGGTGGACTGTTCCTGTCACCAATCCTGTCGCGGCTCTCGCACGCACGGGAGAAAAAACGGGTCGCGATCTTTGGCCTGCTGGGCGCCACTCTCGTGAACGTCTTGCCCATTTCATTGCGTTTGCTTGGGGTTCTTCCGGAAAACGGGTCAGACGCACTGTTCTACATCATGTTCGGGCTCGCGTTCTTTGAGACCGTGTTATTTCTTGTATTCGACGTGTGTTGGCGCTCGATGACGGCGGACGTCACCGAACAGCTGCAGCTCGAGACCGGGCGTCGCAACGAGGGTGTGATTTCATCGACAATGACCTTCGCGGGCAAGTGTGCCGATGCACTGGGTACCTTGCTGGCAGGCATATTGCTGGCCTTGATCGCGTGGCCGACGGAAACCGCCGTCGGTGACGTCCCAGCCGACATATTGTTCAACCTGGGGCTGATCTACGGTCCGCTGGTGATGGTCATCTTCCTTGGTGCTTGTTACGTGCTTCGTGGATACACGATCTCCCGGGAGCAGCACTCGACAGACGTTGCGCGCCTCACGGAGATGTAGGCGCGATCAGTTTTTGAACCAGGTGCCATCGCATGCTGGAAGGCCCCCAGGGCGCGGTGCATCTGGTAAAAATGGATGAGGCTTTGTTGGCGACCGCATCAAATGCTGCAAAGCTTCGCTTTTTCGCGGGCTACGCGGGCTGGTCGGCGGGACAGTTGGAGCACGAGCTGTCGTTCGATAGCTGGCACATCCTCCCTGCCACTGAAGAACTCGTGTTCGCGGAGGATACTGGCGATATCTGGCGCAAGCTCTTGTTATCGCGCCAATTTCGGGTTGCGGCTGACAGGATGGAATCAGGGATCCGAGACCTAATCAAGGTCCGGTTTCCAGCGTTTCACGCATCACCGAGTAAATGTGAGTGTTCAGATAGATCCCCCTCAGCTTCTCAGCGCCCGGTCCACGCCCGTAGGTCGGGACGGGGTCACTCGTGTGCTCTCCTGTCGACCACACAACATAGGTGTGCCGCGACAGGGCCCGCCCGAGCAGCGCAGAGGCACTGTCATCGGAACCACCGTAATAAGGCCCCTGTTCGTTTCTGACCAGCGCGTCTCTCGCCTCAGCCATCGTCATCTCGAGGCCCGTGTGCGCGAGAACGAGTTCGACGAGTTTTTCCGGATCCATGCCGGCCTGCTTCAAGATATATGAGTAGGATGCATTCTGCCGAAAGAGAATTTCGAGTTGGTCCTTGGAGGGATACGGAATATCGGGCTGATAAACGATGCCACTATCGAGTTGAACCTTTGCGGCCGGACCAAAATTCGCATCGGTGAACGAAAATCCGCCGGTATCATGATCCCCTGTCACAAGAACCAGGGTGTCCGGGTGGCTGCGCTGAAATTCCAGGCCCTTGCCCACGGCGTCGTCGAAGTCCAGGATCTCGTGCAGCATGGTGCCCGCGTCGTTCGCATGCCCCGCGGAGTCGATACGTCCTCCTTCCACGAGTATGAAGAAACCTTCATTGTGCCGCGACAGGATGTCTATCGCTGCGCTCGTCATCTCGGCCAGACTCGGAACGGTCGAGAGATTCCTCTGTCGACCGTCGATGACATAAGGGAAATGACCGGCTGAGAACATGCCCAGGAGTTTCGTCGCGTGGCTTGCAGCCTCATGCAATGACGAAGAATCGGAAACGATGACATAGCCCTTACCCGCTAATTCCTCGACCCAGTTTAATTCGTCGTTGCGAATCGATTCGCCATCCAACTCCTCGGGAATGCCTGGAAGAGCCTCAGAGACCCGCGACCCGGCGGGCACCAGGGCCCGCGCTCCTCCGCCGAGAAAGACGTCGACATCACCATCTTGCAAAAGGTCGTCCATCAGCACCTGCTCGCTGTCGTAGCGCGAGCCTTGATGAACGGTGAAAGCAGCAGGGGTCGCGTGGGTAATACGCATGTTTGTGACGAGCCCAGTCCCGAGGCCACGTTCGTGAGCCCACTCCAGGATCGTCTCAATCGGATAGCCGTCGGGATTCAGGCCCAGGGTCTCATTCCGGACTGCCTGACCGGTCGCCAACTGCGTCGCAGCGGCAGCAGAATCGATGACAATGCGTTCGAACGGCAGCGGCTGTGAGTAGCCAGTATTTCCGTCGCGCATGAGTAACTCGATATTGAGCTCGCGCTTCTCGACAAGGCGCGCATATTGTATGCCGAGCATCGTTTGGGCGCCCCCGAAACCGTCACCGACAAAGAGAATGACGTTGCGAGTCCGGGCCGGGGCCTGTTCTGTGTCCCGCGCCGGGCCGCATGCGACGAGCAGCACGACGCTGAATAGCAAGGGGGCGATTTTCATCGACGTGCGCGCTATCACGATTATTCCTTGGTTTGACAACAAAAAGCCGCACGATTCTATCCCAAGAATCGTGACAGACAAGTATTATTGGTCGTCACGGGAACCGCTAACGAGAAAATCGTCTTATCGGCGACTAAAGAAAAAGGACATCTGATGAAGATCGGTGTTGATTTGGGCGGAACAAAAGTCGAAGTGGCTGTGCTGGCCGATGACGGCAGTATTAAGTGGCGCAAACGTGAACCTACGCCGCAAGACGATTACGAGGGTTGTATTCGCTTGGTGTGCGATCTTGTGTTGCAGGGAGAGAAGGATACGGCCTGCGATGCAACCGTCGGATTGGGAATCCCCGGGGCGATTTCTCAAGCCACGGGTCTCGTCAAGAATGCAAATTCGCAGTGGCTTAACGGCAAGCCTCTCAGTCAAGATATTGTTGCAGTACTAGGGCGGCCAGTTCGAATCGCGAATGATGCCAACTGCCTGGCGCTGTCGGAAGCCGTGGATGGCGCCGGAAAGGGCGCCACAACCGTATTGGGGGGAATAATTGGGACAGGGGTTGGTGGTGGCATCGCCGTGAATGGCAGACCTCTTGAGGGTAGGTCAAGAATCGCCGGAGAATGGGGCCACACACCATTGACTCGATATGACGACGACCCGGTAGCCCCGGACCCCACGTGTTGGTGCGGTCGCAAAAGGTGTATGGAAGCCTATATTTCGGGCCCTGCGTTTTCGCGCGACTATGAAGCGGTCACCGGTATAGAGATGACAGCAGAATTGATAGTTGAGCGCATGCGAGACGGAGAGAGCGACGCAACGCGGTGTTTTGAGCGATATGTTGGGGCGTTTTCCCGCGGCCTGGCCACGGTGATTAATATCCTCGATCCCGATGTCATCGTGCTGGGTGGCGGTATGTCAAATATCTCTGAGTTGTACGATGCCATTCCAGATTCGATAAGCGATCAGATATTTACGGACGTCTTTGATACTCCAATAAAGCCAGCGGTTCATGGCGATTCGAGCGGTGTGCGGGGGGCCGCCTGGCTGTGGGAGTAAAGCAGGTTCGCAGCGACATTTTCTAATTCTCCGATTCAGACGGAGCTTCGATAATGCCGAGGTAAAGTCCCATGTAGTAGGGCAAGAGAAATGCCGTGCCACTCGCCAACTCATTACCCGCACCGCCACTGTCGAGCTGCCATGGATCAGCATTCCAGTTACTCAGGAAACGCTCAGAAACGGGCAGCACCTTGCCGCCCACACGTGCACCTCTTCTCTTTATAGGAGGAGCGGTAAAATCGACTCGCTGTAATTCTTGCAAATCCACAATGTCGATGCGATGGCTGTTTTCATGGGCCCAGTTGACGCGATCCAATGGAAAGTCCTTCAATGTCAATAAGGAATCTGCAAGCCACCCGGACCAGGGAAGCAGTGAGTGCACACCCCATTGATCTCGGTATTCGGCATCACCCGCCACCGCGGCATAAGCAAAATTGAAAAAGGGATTCATTTCTGGTTGCTCGAGCCGCCAATAGAGATGAAACGCGTAACGCAAGCTGTTAACAAGCTCCTCGTTCTGACTCAGTCTTAGTAGTGTAAAAAAACACATGAAGGCCAGTTCATCGTCAGATTGATTACCCGAACCCACGCCGAATTGAATCTTTGGCACCATTGCGTTGATGTCAAAGTGATGTTTAGCGATAAGCTGCTGCAGATGTTTTTGATATTTGTCGTCACCTGTTACGTGATGGGCAACCGTGAGGTATGTCAGCAGGCTCAGGGAATTCAAACCCCGTTCGGCAATCCACTCTGCATTCCCGTTGAGTTCGTCAGGCGCAAACACGCCCCACCGTGTGTGGGTGCCGGTGTGATCAACAAGATTCCAGTCGTGCTCGATCAAATGATCGGTAAGGGATGCAACCACTTCGCGGACAGCTCGGCGTTCGGTTTCGCTGTTGGCAACCAAATCATAAAACAGGGCATAGAAGAAATAATGCCCGTCAAGCTCGTCTGAGCTGGTATCGCTTTTCCAATACCATTGTCCGTCGGCGCTTTTTGGCCAACGCGGCTCGACTACTTTCCATTGCGCATCCATTTCCTGGCGGCGCCTGTCTTGTTCGAGTAAACCAATATTTGGATCCGTTGCTTTCGTTGACAGGATTGTGCGCGCGACGTAACCGGCAGGTGCCGGGTGCGTACCGCCCTGGGTTACGCTTTGCAGGAAGCTTAAAGCGTCAAAAGCCTCATTGGCCCGTGTCCGCGTTGCAGGATTCTTTGTTGCAGCATAGGCAAAGGCCTGGGCAGCGCCGTACATGCCGGTCCACAAGCCATCGTTACTACCTGGCTGATGATTGATGGCCGTCTTGTCGCCGGGTGAGGCAAGGTAGGATTTTGATACGTATCCGTAGGGCGTTCGCTTGATGTATTGTGCTATTTCCCGCTCATAATAAGCTGCTTTCGCAGCCAGGGTCATCGGCTTGTCGGCAATGTGAGCAACGCCTCCAGCGGTCGCGATCCAGACCCCGCCAGATTCATCCGCGGCAATCTGTCTCACCCGGTCATCGGGTAACCAGCGTCGACCTTGTCGATACTGCCATCGGGTACCGTCAAAGCGGATCGCACCTTTCGTGGTTCCGAACCAGACGCTTCCGTCGACACCGGTTTCCACCCACGTAAAGTCGTTGTAAGGCAAACCTTCTGCACCCGTATAAAAGGTCCAGGACTCATCGGTGCCGTGAATTGCACCGGCAGGGGTCGCTACCCACAGTCTGCCTTTCCCATCAAAGTCGACGCCGCGCACCTTTTGTGAGGCCCATTGTCTGCCCGTTGAATCTCTAATGATGGCTCTCACCGCAACACCGGAAGCGTCAACCAGGAATAATCCGTCCTCAGTCGCAACTGCGATCCGCCCGTCAACACTTCGGCTGATCTGATTGATGGGGATGTCTCTTGCGAGCCCCAGCATTTCCCGGATGTCATCCTCATCGCGGCCAATCCTGGGGTCCGCGATGGATTCCGGGGCACTGATCCAGGAGCCGTCCTTGAAATAAGCACTGCCACCAGCGGTTTCCACGAAAACAACACCATCAGAACCAATTCGGACCGTCCGGATGTCGCTGGATGGAAGACCGTGGAGGTGCGTGTAAGTAGTCGCTACTTGCTGCAGGAAAATTTCGTCTTTTACAGGCTCGGCGAGAGAGAGACCGTGTGCACAAAGCAAGAAAAGCGTAGCGACAAAACAGGGGATGGGCATGATCGTTTTGTTGTACCCTGATTCCGGTGCGGGGATAAAGATCATTCTAATGCTCGACTACCAAAATGGTCGTTATTATCTGGATGGCAAGCCCCTTTTTGTGCGCGGTGTCGAATACCAGTATTACCGCGACCGGAAGGATAACTGGCAGGACCGGCTACAAAAACTCCGCGCAGCCCACGCGAATGTGGTGACCTTCTATATTCCCTGGCGGCACCACGTCGTTGCCTCTGACAATCAAGACTTCGATTTTTGCGGCGATACGCAGGATAACCGCGATCTGGTCACCTTTATCGATCTGTGTCGTCGGGAAGACTTTTACATTATCGCAAAACCGGGACCGTTCGTGCACTCGGAGCTCAATATTGGTGGCTTGCCGGATTTCGTATCGCCTGGATTCAACCCGGATATCAGCCCGGTATTGGACCATGAGGGAAAACCACTGGTCTGGGGCTATGACCGCAGTGTCCTGCCATCCCCTTTCGATGCGTCTTTCGATGCCCTGGCAAAAGCGTGGCTTCAAGCGGTGGGCGATGTGCTGCGACCGCATGGTTACCCGGCAGGTCGGCTCATTGGCATCCAGCTGAACGACGAAACGCTTTATTGCACCAGTAACGCCCCGCCCTGGGCCATAGGCTTCGAGAACGAGAACATGCCGGAACCGCCACAACTGGGCGCGATCATGGAGGACGAATCAGACATCGTGCGTGCCATCGAGTGGGGTGACTACCAATGGCAGATTAGAAGCGAAAGCTATGCGCGGTACAAACGTTATTTGGATATCGAGCTGCCCCATCTTTCGAATTTTGCAGGAC
The DNA here is from genome assembly GCA_004356895.1 of Gammaproteobacteria bacterium. GTDB lineage: Bacteria > Pseudomonadota > Gammaproteobacteria > Pseudomonadales > Azotimanducaceae > SMWK01. The sequence goes on along the minus strand of SMWK01000196.1, from coordinate 803 downwards.
TTGCGCCAGAAATCCTCGAGAACATCCCGGAACAAGAGAACTCCGAAGAACGGGCGAAGCCAGAGCACGCTCACCTGTACGCTGACTGGTGGTTTTCCCACAACCGCATAGAAGCTGATCGTGATGTGTTCGAGTACGGATTCATAAGTTGGCTGGGCGTGGCTGCGTACAACATCGAGAGCCCAACGGCGCTCACGAAAGACGATCCATGCAATCCGAACCGGGTTTTCAACCGCTATGTGAACACCGTCCGGCGTGCCCCGGGCATCAACATGGAGGAGAACTGGGGTTTTGCAAAGCTTTATCACCCCTTCTCCCGGTATCCCATCATTCCGTTTTACCAGACGCTGCTTTCCATTGCGGCGGGCGGGACCGGTTACGTTGTGTTTTGTGGTGTTCAACATGACTACTGGACCGATGAACTCGACAAAACGACCAAGAAACAACATCCGACGTTTCCGTCGGACGCACCATTGACCGCCGACGGCGAAATCACGCCGATGTATCGCACCATGGAAATGATGAACCAATGGTTTGACAAGGAAGGTGAAACGCTACTCGCAGCCAACCCCGTATCGCCTTTTACGTGGCTCATCTATCCGCCCTATGGATCGGTGGCAGGTTGGGTCCCCGATGGAGAGCACTGGGCCATCACCTCTCACCAGGTTCCCCGGGCGGGCTTTGAAGCATTCGAATCCTTTTCAGGAGAATTGCAGTCTCAAAACCAGTTGTTTGATTTGGTTGACCTACAGGCGTCGTCCGCCACCGAACTGCGTAGACGGTCGGTCTGCTTTATCCGGCTT
>SMWK01000195.1 GCA_004356895.1 Gammaproteobacteria bacterium | reverse complement strand
GTAAGAAGAATAATACTCCTAGTGTCACTGAGCGCTCGCTCATGATCTCATCGCGGTGCGCTATGCTAATATTTTCGGATAAACCTGGCACGGAGAAAGCGGATGAAATGCCTCTATTATCTATCGCCAAATCTGGATAGCACTCACGCCATTTCTGATGATTTGCATGCCGTCGGCGTCAAGAATTGGTATATCCATGTCATTAGCAAAGACGAAGCCGGACTAAAAAAAGAGCGTATCCATTCCAGTAACTACATAGAGACACTAGATTTTATGCGTTCCGGGCTAATCGGCGCTTGCAGCGGTTTCATCATCGGAGTGATCGGTGCCGTGATACTAGCGTTCCTGCAGCCATTTGGCCCAAATTTACCGGGCTTTGCGTATGCGGGTGTTGTAGTTTTTACAACCCTATTCGGGGCGTGGGAAGGCGGCCTAATCGGAGTGGCTACCGAAAATAAAAAGCTGGCTCCATTCCACGACGATATCGAGGCCGGCAAATACCTATTCTTGATTTACGCCCGCAAAGGCAAGGGTGAGGTGATCAACGCTATGATGCGCGAGAAACACCCGGAATCGAAACATGTAGCGACCGACAAGCATTTCATAAGTCCATTTGGTGTTGTGAGGCGGGCGCCCTGACACGGGCGTAGTTTCCCCCCAGGGACTTCAACAGCCCGCCAATGTCAGCGAGAGATGTACTCGCAGCAATTAGCCGTTGGGATAAGAGGCAGCGCCGACATGGACTGAATTCGTAGCCCAACTGCTTATGGCAGTGCCCGTGAGTGAGGGCTACAGTATGTTGGCAGGCCAAACTATCCAGGAAACTGGGGGAAGGCCGGGGGGCAAGAGCCGTGTACAACGAGAGAACCTGCTCGCAGTGTCGTCATTGGGATCTGAAACATGTCCAACGGACTGAGCTTGACGACGAAGCGTTCCTAATTGAAGAGTACTTCTCTTGGTGCATGAATCCCAAGTCCCCGTGTAAGGGCCGGTTTGTGGAAGCCGAGGACGGCTGCGAAGCCTTCGAGCAGCGATAAGAGACAGAGATAGTGACAAGTCGGCCAACATTCTGGGGCAGACTTCTATGCTGGCTCGGATTCCATGACTTCTATGTGCTTAGCAGATCGTCCGAGTTCCGCTCTGGTGCAGCAGTAGAGAAAGTCGAGTGTCGTCGGTGTGGACTGAGAATGACTCGCCAGGGATAAGAGGCGTCTCAGCACGAAAAGCCAGGTTGGCAACCGTTAGAGCGTGAGCCACCGAGCGCCTGTTGTTTGTTCCCGAAGGGGGAACAGGAATAAACGGCCCCCACTTCTTCTTGATGGGTTCAGCGGCTGGTCCGCAAGACGCTCGGTAACAAACCTAAGATACGCCCCTCAGTGCTCTGCTGCCACAGGTGAAAAAAGTCCTGGTAAACTGCTAAATTGTCCTACTGTATGAATTCCCAGTAGTCCGATCAGAACCTCACTCTCCGCGCCATAATCTATTCTGTTAAATCGCTGAAACCATTGCTGTATAAGGGCTGTAGGTGCGTATTCGGCCTAAACGAGTGATTTTCAAAAGCCGTTTGTAACTTATTGATTTATAAGGGCGGGATCATGGCCATTTTCTAGCGTCTGTTCGGACGTAAACAGGAAATAGCTGGAATCAGGGCCATCCGCTGTTAGGTATATTTCCGAGAGAAACTGAGGCGACGCCCGCATGCCGGTAAGAGCAAACTGAATAGGCCGAGTAGAATCAAACCGTTCGAGAGTCTCTAGTCGGAACGATCATCAGCTCTAGGTCCGCCAGGAGTAGAACGATTCGTATAGGTGTACCGAAGGAGATCAAGAATAGCGAATATCGCGTGGGGCTTAGCCCGGCATCTGTTCGAGAGCTCACCGCAGCCGGGCATACGGTGTTGGTCGAGTTACAAGCCGGTGTCGGCGCCGGCTTCGTGGATGCGGAGTATTTGGCTGCAGGTGCCAGAATCAGTCCGACGGCGCAGATGGTTTTCGAGGACTCTGAACTCGTCGTAAAGGTCAAAGAGCCTCAGCCGGACGAGTGCGCGAGACTGTCTAAAGGCCAGATCCTCTTTGCCTATCTACACCTTGCAGCCGACCCCGATCAGACGCGGTCATTGCTGGCGTCGGGCGTAACGGCGATTGCTTATGAAACCGTGACTGCGGCCGACGGCTCTCTACCGCTGCTGACGCCGATGAGTCGTGTGGCCGGTCGAATGGCCGTGCAGGTTGGCGCTCACTATCTTGAGAAATCCGCGGGCGGCGCAGGGATCCTGCTTGGCGGTGTATCGGGCATACCGGCGTCCCAAGTCGTAGTGCTGGGCGCGGGCGTCGCCGGTTGGAACGCAGTGGAGATCGCGGTGGGCATGCAAGCGCGTGTCATCGTGATCGATATCGCTATTCAACGCCTCACGGCTGTGGCAGACCGATTCGGGACTCGAGTGCACACGGTGCAGTCGACCACCGCAAGCATCAAGAAACATGTCATTGCTGCAGATCTAGTGATCGGCTGTGTCCTAATTCCTGGAGCGGCCGCTCCCAAGCTAGTGACACGTGAGATGGTGGCAGCGATGCGGCCGGGCGCAGTCGTGGTCGACGTCTCGATTGACCAGGGCGGATGCTTCGACACTAGCCGGCCGACGACCCATGCAGAGCCTACCTATATTGAAGAGGGAATTCTCCATTATTGCGTCACCAATATGCCGGGCGCGGTGCCGCGAACGAGTACGCTCGCTCTGAATAACGCTACATTGCCCTACGTCAAAGAGCTAGCCGATCTCGGGTGGCAGCGCGCATTCGCAGCGAACTCGCACTTTCGCAACGGGCTCAACGTCCATGCCGGGAAAATCTGCCATGAGACAATCGCGAAAGATCTGGGCCTGGAATATTCTACCGGTCCTGTGGGCGTGTGAAACAAGGTGGGAGACGGCCGGACCATCAACAACTCCAGTCTGCTTAGATTAAGCCATGAATTGCGAATTCGCTGCCTACAGACGGAACTCAATAACGAATGCACGCACTACTGATCGATCTTGATGGCGTTCAGCCTGCGCCAAACAACTCAAGGATATCTGGTTTCAGAGTACCTCGATCAACCAGATACTTCGTGACACGGAACAGGAGCCGGGAATTATCGTCCGATAAGTATGCTGGACTGACTTTAACTTCGCTAATCAAGAAGAACACCAGAATGCGAAGAAACCGAGCATAGTCGCTACTCTCTACTGGCCTGATTGGCCGAGACTCCATTTGACGAATCTCAGCTCGCGCCTCGCTGACTATTGCTTGAAGGCCCAACTTCCTCCGGATCACACTTTCAACGAACGCATTCTTATCGGACACTGTGATTCCCTGAACACAGTTGAGTCTCTAGCCGCGCTCCAGATATTGGAGCTTGTCCTTGACGTCGCGCCAGTCGTCGCAGTCCCCTGGCGGATCTTTTGCCTCGGTTAGCACCGGCCATCCCTTGGAGAGTTCCGCATTGAGTTCGAGGAATTGCTCTTGTCCCTCCGGGATGTTGTCGTCTGCATAAATCGCATCCACAGGACATTCCGGAACGCAGAGATCGCAATCTATGCACTCCTCCGGATCGATGACCAGCATGTTCGGCCCCTCGTGGAAGCAGTCCACCGGACAGACCTCAACACAGTCTGTGAGTTTGCATTTAATGCAACTGTCTGTGACTACAAAAGTCATATTTTCTTTCCTCGCATCCTACGCTGGGATGTGGCTATTTCGAGAAACTCGCTCCACTACTATTCCAGCGAGATTCTCATTGCGCCTTTTTTCGCACGTCTTGGGTGTGTTGGCGATGGAACCTAGAATGTTGTCGTCGTCTCTAATCTCCATCTCGACAGCATCGACGCAGAATATAGAGCAACCGGCGTCACCGAGCGCCTTGTGCGCTTGTGGGTAGCTTCAGCTCGTCGGCGGTCGATACCCGCAGTCCGCCGCGCTTCGCATTGCGGCTATCCCCTCTTCGGTCTCTAATAGCGGGGTGGTCTTCACCGTCTTTAGCGCGCCTCCAGCAGCCACTGCCGCCGCAAATGCCGCGGCACTGGTATTGTTAGGCATCTTTAGGATCGCCACAGTGTCGTAATCTCCGAATGACAACCAGCTTCCAACCAGAGTTCCACCAAGCTTTTCTATGATCGGCCTCACGGCTTCAGTGCGGCTTTGAGGGTTTTCAACCATAGTGGCCCACGCTTCTGAGGTGTATGCGGCTTGTAGTAGATAATGCGCCATGATGTTCTCCTCGGCTTTTCTTATGAAGGCCACCGAGCGCCCGATCCCCGTCAATAGCCCTCATATCGGAGTGGGTTAAGAGGCTTCCCGACGCGCTCGAAACGCTCGGTAACAGACCCAAGATACGCCTCTGATTGAGGCTGGGGAAGACGGGCAAAAGCCAGCGCCGACACGGACTGAACTGATAGCCCGACCGCTTATGGCAGTCCCCGTGAGTGAGGGGTACAGTGACGTTGGTAGGCCAAACGATCCAGGAAACCGGGGGAAGGCAGGTTAGCAACACCCCGCATAGTGAGCAGCTTTTTGTGGCAAACTAAGACACGCAAACAATCAAGGGGGCAGCATGAGTATGAAAGCGCGGCGGCGAGAAGACCTTGTAAGAACGGCGCGTAATCTCGCGAATACGGGCAAATACAGAAGCTACAAATCGATTGAATTAGAGCTTAGAGGCGAACATCCTGCTGACGCTCGTCATTTTTTCCGCGATAGGGGGCGGCGGGAGGAAATCGACCAGATTTGTCAGGACGCTTTGAAAGGAAACGCCGCCCCAGTAGCCTAGCCTTGGGTACACCCTTAGATGGCCCTTTCGGGGCACCTGCGCACTAGGTTCTATGCGCGGCTCTTCGTCTCCCGTCCCGAGTGCACTGGATGCAGTCACCGCTCATGTACCTAGGCAACAAGTGACCGTTTCGGCAGGGATTGCCGGTGAAGTAGTACTTAGAACCAGATTTCTTTGCCTCCTGTGGACTAGTCGGTAAACCAGACGCGATGAGCGCATCTAGGTCGATCATCTTCTGAACGCGACCATTCTGCCATTCCGCCTGACCCTGTTTCTCGGCTGAGAGTCTCCTGTGATAGTCGCGGCTTGTTTTTCGGCTGCACTCAAGACAATGACCGTCGAGACGACGCGGACAAAGATGACCATACCTACAAAGGCTGCCGCTGAAATAAACGCGTCCATCCTCGGCGATTGCCTCGCCCTTTGACTTCGGCAATGCTCCAAGATTCTCCTTCGTCCACTCGAACTTTCT
>SMWK01000194.1 GCA_004356895.1 Gammaproteobacteria bacterium | reverse complement strand
TGGCCCGTACCTCCGGGTCGTCATCGCAGAGAATGGCCACCTCGGACAACTCTCTGGCGCAATCAGGACCCATGGCGTTGGCCGCTTCCGGGCGGTTGAAGGTGATCGTGGCGACGCCGTCGGCCACGGCAAAGATCAAGGTTTCAAAATTCATGGACAAGCCCTCGAGAAAACTTGAGATTAGCCTTTTACCGCATTCCAGGCTGCGTCCGCAAACAATGTTTTGACCTTTGCGGGAGGGTTGGGGTGGTGGCCCGACAACCAGCGCCGAACATACTCTTGAATCGGTCCACTAATCAGCGGCACGTATGCATCCACCGGCAACACGCGTACCTCCCCGCATTCCACGAACGGCGCAAACCAGGCGTATATCGCACCGATGTAGTCGCGGTGAATCTCCTTCAAGCGCGCGCGTGCTTCGCCTGAAAACTCAATATCCCGGGAGTGCAGGCAGCGAGCGAGATCTTTGTTCCTCATCGACCAATCACAGTACTGTCCAACAACCGCTTTAACGCTTTCCTCGCCGTTTTTACACCGCCTTAGCTTCGCCAACATACCGTGATTCAGGTTTTGTATCCCATCGATGAACAACTCCTCGGCGATTCCATCCTTGCTCCCGAAGTGATGATACAGACTGCCAATACTGCAGTTGGCCGCACGTTGAATGTCCTGAATGGTGGTGCCATCAACCCCATTTTTAGCAAAACATGCCAGTGCCGCTTCGAGCACGCTGGCTTTGCGTTCCAGCGTGGCTGGCCGTTCGGGGCGGCTTGGGTTTCTCGATGCCATGGACGCTATGGTAACTAGAATTTCGTTCTAGTAATAGATTCTATTTTTGGTTAAGCTCCCTCGCTTTGCCTTTTCCGTGAGGAGAACAGCCATGGATATCGAGCTCGGCCCTGAAGATCTCGCTTTCCGCGAAGACGTGCGCAGCTTTTTTGCCGAGAACGCCCACAAGGCAGGCGAAGACTACAACGTGTGGCGCTTGGATTGGTTTAAAAAGGCAAGGGACAAAGGCGGTTGGGATGTGCCCAAGTGGTCGGCGGAGTTCGGGGGGCCGGGTTGGACTCCCACCCAGCACTACATCTGGGAGCAGGAAACGGCGCAGGCAACGCTACCCTGGGATATGCCTTTCGGCATCGGCATGATCGCGCCGATCATCATGGCCCACGGGAACGAAGAACAACAGGAACGGTTTCTTCCCGACATTCGTGGGCGCAAGGTAAATTGGTGCCAGGGCTATTCCGAGCCGGGCGCGGGTTCCGACCTCGCCGCCTTAAAAACCAAGGCGGTACTTTCTGATGACGGCACTTACTACACCGTCAATGGCACCAAAATCTGGACCACCATGGCCCAGATCGCCGACTGGATCTTCTGTCTCACTCGTACGGATGATTCCGGCATAAAACAGGAAGGTATTACGTTCCTGTTGTTCCCCATGAAACAGGAAGGTATCGAGGTAAAGCCGATCATCACGCTCGGCGGCGCACACAGTGTGAACATGGTGCATTTCACCGACGTGAAGGTTCCTGTTGAGAACCGAATCGGTGCAGAGGGTAAAGGCTGGACCTACGCAAAGGGCCTCCTGCAGCACGAACGCACAGGCCTTGCTGGTATCTCTCGGTCTATTGTTGCGCTGGAAAATCTCAAAAAGCAGGCCAGCACCGTAAAACGCGGCAACGGCTCCCTGATGGACGAGCCAACCTTTCGGGCAAAGGTTGCCGAGCTCGAGATCGACCTCATGGCGAGCGAGTTCACCGAACTGCGCAGCCTCGCAAGCGCATCAGCCGGTTCGGCACCGGGCCCGGAATCTTCGATCTTAAAGCTGAAAGGGACGGAGATTCAGCAACGCATCGCGAAACTGACCGTCGAGGCAGGTGGTATCTATTCCGCGGCATGGGGTAAGCCCGTAGGGCACAAGTTCGCTAAAGGTGGCATGGGAGGTTATCTCGCGAGCCGTGCGTTTACCATCTACGGCGGAGCCAGTGAGGTGCAGAAGGACGTGATCGCTAAGAACGTATTGGGTCTCAAAAGGTCATCCAAGTGAATTTTGATTTCAGCCAAGAGCAGCAGATGCTGCAAGACAGTGTCTCGCGTTTTATTCAAGACAACTACGATCTGGAATCGCGCATCAAATCAGCCGGGAGCAAATTCGGCTTCAGCCAGGATCATTGGCAGACCATGGCCGAACTCGGCTGGTTGGGTTTGCCGTTCGATGAAGCCGACGGCGGCTTCGGTGGAACCCAGATTGACACCATGCTGCTGATGGAACAATTCGGCAAAGGTCTCGTGCTCGAACCGCTATTGGCAAGCGTCATTCTCGGCGGCGGCGCACTCAAACGAGGCGCGAGTACCGAGCTCAAAGCGGAGATTCTACCTGGGTTGATCGACGGCTCCCGGCAACTGACCCTTGCATACGCCGAGGAGCAAGCTCACTTCGATCTGCATGACGTAACCACGACTGCACGCAGCGACGGTGATGGATTTGTCATCAACGGTCATAAATCGATGGTTCTGCATGCAGCAACGGCTGACCAGATCGTCATCTCGACCCGTACGAGTGGCGGCCAGATCGACGAGAAGGGGATTTCGCTCTTTTTGATCGATGCGGACGCCGACGGGGTAAAACGCGACAACTTTCCCACTGTCGACGGCCTGCGGGCTTCCGAAGTTACTCTGCAAGACGTCACTGTTGGCAAGGACCGTCTCATAGGCGAACTCGACGGTGGGTTCGCAATACTCAACGACGTGGCCAGTGATGCGATTCTCGCACTCTCAGCCGAAGCGGTCGGCGCCATGGAGGTTCTTTACAAGGACACCGTTGACTACACGCAGCAACGTGAACAATTCGATCACCCATTAGCCGATTTTCAGGTGCTGCAACACCGCATGGTTGAGATGTTCATGGAGTACGAGCAGTGCAAATCGCTACTGTATCGCGCCACGATGGAAGCGGCACAGGGAAGCAGTGCCGCACAACGCTCCGTACATGCACTGAAACATCTCGTCGGCAAGGCGGGGATCTTCATCGCGGAGAACGCCGTTCAATTACATGGTGGCATGGGTATGACCGAGGAGCTACGTATTGGCCACTATTTCAAGCGGATGATCGTTATCGATGCGCAATTCGGCAACGCCGACTACCATCTGGGCAAATTTGCGGCTTAGTTTTTTGCCATCTCGCAGATCGCATCAGTGCGTCTCTGACGGCATCAGCACCGTCAACTAGTCCCTAATTGTGACCATCGTTGTCGGCGGCGAGTCATCGTGTTGTCATGGTCAAAAGTCGCCACGAAAGAAGCGTCGCTCAAAAGGAATTACCAATGCTGATATTGACCCGCAAAGTTGGTGAGTGCTTGAGGATTGGAGATGATATCTCCGTGATCGTGTTGAGCCAGAAAGGTAATCAAATACGCATTGGCATCGATGCTCCGTCTCACGTGAGTGTCCATCGCGAAGAGATCTATCAGCGAATTCAGGCCGAGCGAATTAAGGCCGAGCGAATTCAGGCCGAGCGAGTTCACGCCGAGCGAGTTCACGCCGAGCAATAAACCAAATCAATAATAGACACCGGCGGTTAATTTGCACCAATAGGGTGCGGCCGGCGCATTCACATCCTACTGACCTTAGTTGTCCTTTCCATCTTCTTCGGCGGTGGCATACTGGCGCGTCGGTCGTTCTGGGAAGGGAGGCAACGTCTTGGATACGCAAAATTCCAACGATCTGCGCTATCGTACATTGATCCAACTGGAGTCCATTCTTCAGGTGTTAGTGAAGCGTCATGGCTCGCGAATGACGCTCGGTGAGATGTTAGCGGTTTATGCAGCCATGACCCGTTTATGTAAAAAAGACAAAGTTACGGTTGCGGAGATTGCACAAGCAACCGGTTTACCGAAGCAGAATATATCCCGTTGGGTTCGAAAACGGCTGGGTGACAGTATTGGCCGGATAGCAAATGAAGACGACCAACGTGTGCACGAACTTGTGATGCTGGATCGCGAGCGCGGACAAGAAAACTTGGAGCGCCTGGCCCAAATCCTGGAAATGGCAGAAACGTAGACGACGCCTATAATCACCAGTTGAATCGAAGTTCAACTGAGGATGATCATTTCAATGGAACGCCAGATCGCCATTCGCTGGCCACGTGAACCTCTCGTATATTTTCTGTTTGCCGGGATCCTACTGTTTTTTTTCAACGGCTTTGTCGATTCATCCGCGCAAGACTATCGAATCGAGCTAACCGACGCCGATGTGAACCGTCTGGCCGATCAATGGCAGGCACAAATGGGCCGCGCTCCGAGTGCCACTGAACTCAACGGCCTTACGGAGCAGTGGATCAGAGAAGAGATCTTTTACCGTGAGGCAATGCGCCTCAGCCTCGATGAAAACGATGTAATCATTCGCCGGCGCCTCGTGCAGAAGCTCACTTTTTTAACAGAAGATATAGCAACCAGTGTACCAGCGACCCCGGAAGAACTACGAACGTTCTACGATGATCACCTCGAACGCTACACCGACCCCGACCGCTACAGTTTCAGTCATCGATATTTCAGTAGTGAGCGACGCGAAGACGCCGAGGCTGATGCGCTTGCCGCACTGACCGATCAACATATCGCGGGCGACCCTTTCATGTTGCAACGCAACTATGCAGAACGCTCCTTACGCGAGGTAGGCGAACTCTTTGGCGTCAAATTTGCAGACGCTTTGGCACAGCTTCCGATCGGGGACTGGGCAGGCCCAATCCGCTCCGCCTATGGTTGGCATCTCGTAGATATTCAACAGCATTTACCTTCCGCTTCCCGGAGATACGAGGAAGTTTCAAACAAAGTAGCTAACGACTTACGGTTGAAGCGCCGCGAAGAAGCTAATAAGGCGTTCTACGAAAATCTCAAAAAACGCTACGACATTTTTGCTCCATGAAAGTTGGGCTCGGCATATTACTCATGCTGGTGAGCTACGCTGCCCAAGCGCACGAGGTCCGCCCGGCTTTTCTGCATCTAACCGAGATCGAACAGGGTGCTTTCGACGTGTTGTGGAAACAACCCATTCAGGGGGGAATGCGTTTGGCGTTAGATCCACAGCTGCCAGACGCCTGTACGGTTGTCACCGAGACTACGCCTGAGCACACGGGTACCGCTTTGCTGCAGCGCTGGCGTGTGGCCTGTGCGCTCGACACTGGAACCATTCACATTCGCGGGCTGTCCAGAACGATCACGGACGTCTTGGTGCAGATCGATCGTCTCGACGGATCTCGAAGCATGCAATTGTTACGCGCTGGAAGCCCTACTCTGGATCTGCAAAGCGCCACGCCGGACGCGTTAAGCTTCCTGATGCTGGGGGTGGAACATTTACTCTTTGGCGTGGATCACATTCTCTTCATCGTTGGGCTCGTGCTGTTCGTCCGCGCGCCGTGGCAACTCGTAAAAACCGTTACGGCGTTTACCATAGCTCATAGCATTACCCTGACCCTTTCAGTTCTGGAACTCGTCAAACTGTCTCAACAACCGGTGGAAGCCGTCATCGCGCTATCGATTCTGTTTCTGGCTCGTGAACTGGTTATCCCGGAAGAACGGCGATCGCGATTGACCATGGCAAAACCCTGGCTCATGGCGTTCTCTTTCGGCTTGTTGCACGGCTTCGGTTTCGCTGGGGCGCTCATAGACATCGGGCTGCCCAAGGAACAACTCGCTTTGTCGTTGCTGCTCTTCAACGTCGGGATTGAGCTCGGTCAGTTGTTGGTGATTGCCATCATGTTGGGCGTCGCTACCCTAGGCAGGTATCTGTTATCCGCCTATCGAAAAGTAGTGCGCGATGGGTTTGCGTGGACCATGGGCGCGGCAGCGGCTTTCTGGACCATCGACCGGGTACTGATCGCGCTTTAGAATGCCTAGCTTATCGGAGGATCCAATGCCAAGAGTCGTCACGCTAATCATCATCAGCCTCGCAGGCCTCAATGGTTGCAGCCAACCAACCAGCGACGTTGCTCAGCAGACAACTTCCACGCCGAGTTATGAGGAACAGTTGCGCCTGCAGCTCGAAACAGCAAAGCCGGGAGACGTCATCGTCATCCCGGAGGGAGTGCACAATTTCAAGCGCAGCCTGACGTTGAATACTGACAACGTAACCATTCGTGGCGCGGGAATGGATAAATCCATTCTGTCGTTCAAAGACCAGATAGCCGGTGCCGAAGGTCTGCTCGTGAATGCCAGCGATTTCACCATTGAAGACCTTGCCATCGAGGACACCAAGGGGGACGCGCTGAAGATCAACGAAGGAAAAAACATCGTTATCCGTCGAGTACGCACGGAATGGACAAACGGACCAAGTACCGAGAACGGCTCGTATGGTATCTACCCGGTGCAAACGGAAAACACGCTGATCGAAGGCTCTGTCGCTATCGCTGCTTCCGATGCCGGGATTTATGTCGGCCAATCGCGCTTCGTGGTGGTTCGAAATAATCTCGCGGAGTTCAACGTGGCCGGAATCGAGATCGAAAACACCGTACATGCGGACGTGTACAAGAATGTTGCAACTAACAACACGGGCGGCATCCTGGTATTCAATATGCCGAATTTACCCCAGGAAGGGCACAGCACTCGAGTATTCGATAATGACATCACGGACAACAACACCCCTAACTTCGCTCCTGCTGGCACCGCAGTTGCAGGTGTTCCTGCGGGTTCAGGCATCCTGATCAATTCGAACGACAAGGTGGAGATCTTCGCCAACCGAATTGGCAACAATCAAACCGCGAACGTGTTGATCAGCAGCGTGTTCAGTGCCGGTTATTCGGAACGAACCTTTGCAGACGCCTTCGACCCCTATCCCGAAACGATCTACATCTACGACAATGAATTCTCGCCAGGTGGCAACGCACCGGATCGGGAAGAGTTGGAAACTCTGCGCATAGCCGCGTTCGGTGTAGACGGTCGATTGCCGGATATCGTCTGGGACGGTGTGACCAACCCAGAACGGGATAGTCCCCTGGGGGTGATCTGCGTTGATAACGGAGAAGCCCTCGTCGTGAACGTCGATGCCCAGAATGGATATCAAAACATCAGCACAGACATGACCAACCACCGCTGCACCCACGAGAAGCTTGCAGCGGTATCGCTCACCGCGCGATAGATGACACGAATTTTCTGCCTGCTGGTGTTACTCGGGCTCGGTGCCTGCAGCCGACCACCCGAAGTTCACTTTTTTCCCGCGGACGTTTACCCGGAGCGGCTCTCTGCATGGGGCATCGCCCTACGGCTGGGTGATGCACTCGTGTTCCCGACCACAGCAGTACCTTATGAACTCAATACTGCCCTGTTTAGCGACTATGCCCTCAAGCTCCGCACCATCTGGCTGCCACCCGGGACCACGGCCGAATTTAATGCCGACAAAGCCTTCGAGTTCCCCACCGGCACCATTGTCACAAAAACTTTTTTCTACCCCAAGGTAGGCGGCGGGACAACCCTGGCTGCATGGCAGGGTTGGTCAGGCGATATCGAGGCGATCAACTTCAGCGACTATGAGATCATCGAGACGCGGCTGCTTGTGCGGCAATTCGATCATTGGGACGCATTGGCCTATGTCTGGCAGGGGAACGATGCGTACCTGAGGGTGACGGGCGCCATCCGCCAGTTCGAAATCGAACAAGACCAGCAAACGACAAAACTCAATTACATCGTGCCAACTCGAAACGAATGCGCCGCCTGTCACGCGACGAATCACAGCACGGGGGCAATTCAACCGATCGGACTAAAGGCCAGACACTTGAACCGAAACTATCCCGGCGAGGATTACAACCAACTCTCCTTCTGGCACAACACAAACATGCTGAGCAATTTGCCTACGCTCGATGAGGTGCAACAAAATGCGCGCCTGGAAGACACCACCGCTGCAGTGGAGCAACGCGCGCGTGCCTACCTCGATATCAACTGTGGCCACTGCCACAACGCCCAGGGTGCCGCGGACACGTCGGGTTTATTGTTGGACGCGCACACGTCTTCCGTCCGTCAGCTTGGCTACTGTAAAGCTCCCATCGCAACAGGCCGAGGTTCCGGCGGCCGGATGTATTCGATTGTTCCTGGTCAACCCGACGCCTCCATACTGATTTATCGCTTAGAGATCTCCGACCCGGGGGACCGGATGCCGGAACTCGGACGTACGCTGATTCACCAAGAAGGCATCGCCCTGTTGCGCCAATGGATTAGCGAGATTCCCGGTGAGTGTATCGTCAAGGTGTAGGAACACGGCGGCGCAGCCGCAGCCAGGTTAGACAAAAGTGTTTGGATACAGGTCCGTAAAGTTTGCCGAGAAGAACTGCGTACGAGCCGACTCTGGGAGGGCGTCGGTAGTTCTCGGGAAGCGACCGATGGGATCGCGCCCGCCTTCGGCATGGGGGTAGTCTGAGGAAAATAAATAGAGCTCCGGATATGATTCCTCAACCAGCGTGCCAACCGCTTCAAACGGATAAGGCGTAAAGCGCAACTGATCACGTATCTGCATAGAGGGTGCGCGCTTCATCTCGGCCAGATGGGGTTCCGAACGCGACCAGATACTCGCAGCATGGTCCAATCGGCGAATCATGTCTGGGACCCAGCCGGCGCCGATCTCGATAACGCCACCGCGAAGTTGCGGGTGAAGTTCCAGCACGCCATCGAGTATGAGCACAGACAGGAAACGAACCGCCGCGTGATGAATTACCGTCAGATCCTTAGACCCGATCACTTCGGCACCACCACGCGCCGATTTCCTTTCAGGCCGTCCATCATTCATCCATTCATCGGCAATACTGAGCGGCGCACTGCCGACGTGCAGAATGAACGGGATACGGCGTTCGGACAACGTGGCCCAGATGGGATCATGTAACGGGTGGCCGGGTGATCGGCCGCCGGGTGCATCAGCGGCAATCCAGACTGCACCGAGACCTAAATCATGGGCGTGATCTATCTCGAGCAGCGCACGCTGCGGATCGTCGAGCGGCACCATGGCTACACCGATTAATCGTCTGTCGCCTGCGCAGAAGGCTGCCATCGCACGGTTGTGTGCGTTGGCCGCGCCGTAGCGAAGGTCGATTGTAGATGCCGCGAAAATCAGCCGGGCACAAAACGACGAGAACACTACCTGCCGTTCGAAGCCGAGCAGATCAAGGGCGGTGCTCCGCTCGCGACCGCTGAACGATCCGAGAGCTTCATGCCACTTCGGTCCTTTAGTGAGGTTGTCTCCAAGTGCGACGAGTTTCTGAAGGTCTTCAGGCGTATGACCTGTGGCTCCCGCATAAGGTTTGCCATCGAACTGCCCGGTGGTATCTGCATACAACGGCGGAAGTTGCTTAAGCGTCGCAGCGTCGGCGTGGGCGCTCAGGAAGTCCGGCAGTTCCATCAGGTGGCTATCCGCGTCGTAAATGAGTCGATCACCAGCGTAGGTCATTTGTTCTTCATCCTCCTATCTACGGCATATAGGGAGTGGGGCCGGGACCGAGTTGGGTTGCTGAAATCTCCTGCGCCAGATCGACAAACTCACACACCATTGGCCGCGTTTCCCGGGGATCGATGATTTCCTCAATGTTGAATGCCTCGGCTGTACGGAAAGGCGAAGACAAAGCATCCAACTTGGCCTCAATCTCTGCTTGTTTTGCCTGCGGGTCATCCGATTCGGCAATCACCCGCCGGTATGCGGCGGAAACGCCACCGGCGATATGCATCGAACCCCAGTGCCCGGAAGGCCAGGCGACGCGCTTGAACATGCCAGACGGGCGATCATGGCATTGGCCAGCGACACCGTACAACTGTCGAATGATGATCGATACCCAGGGCATTCGGGTTCGCAGAGTGGTACATAACATCTTTGCACCAGCGCGCACGATACCTAACTTCTGTTGCTGGGGACCAACCATGAATCCGGGTTCATCGGCGAAATAGATCATAGGCAGGTGGAAGGTGTCACAAAGCTGCAGGAATCGAATCACCTTGGTACCTGAGGCTACATCCATCGAACCCCCCAGGTGTTTCGGATTATTAATCATCGTACCCACGGGATACCCGTTGACCCTGGCTAAACCGACGATCCTGGAGCGACCGTAGTGGGGTGTTATCTCAAAGAAGGAGTTTTTGTCCAAAACGGCATCCAGGATGGTATAGGGATCGTAGATGTTTCGTTTGTTGCGCGGGATCATCGAGAGAAGCGCTGCATCACGGCGTTCCGGGTCATCACCGGTTTCCACGCGAGGTGGCATCTGCCAAACATTGGCCGGCAGGTAACCCAAAAACCGCTTAATCATATCGAAGGCTTGTTCTTCACTGTCGGCCAGGTTGTCTATGGCACCACTACCGAAAACTTGAGTTCGCTCATCGCCGAGATCCTCCTTGGAGATATCGATTCCCAGAGCAGCCTTTACTACGGGTGGTCCGCCGGGAAACACCTGACTGATCCCTTTGACCATCAGGCTGAAATGGGAAAGGCAGGCGTCCACTGCGGGGAGTCCCGCAACCGAACCGAGTGCTGCCGAAACTACCGGTACGGTATTAAGCAACTTTTCGATACCCGGCGTGACAGGATTTGTAGGAATGTAGGTGCGGCCTATCTGCTCGAACGTCTTAACGCTGCCGCCGGTTGAATCTAACAAGCGAACATAAGGCAGCCGCCAATCGTAAGCCATGTTTTGAGCTTTGCCGCCTTTGTTGCCAATGCTGGCATCTGACGCCCCACCTCGAACGGTAAAGTCGCCGCCGTTGAGCACAACCTTGCGACCATCGAGTTTGCACAAACCAATCACCATGTTCGAAGGTCGTACATCAACCAG
>SMWK01000193.1 GCA_004356895.1 Gammaproteobacteria bacterium | reverse complement strand
ATTAACAGGATTGGTTCGCCATCCGCCGGTCCCTCATCGAGATAGTGAATCCGGTAGCCCTGGATATCCATGTAATGTGGCGCGAAGTTGTAACCTGGCAGATTCTCGAAGCGCGTATCCGGCGTTCGATAAACCCCGGGGCGTATTTCATCCGCCATCGCCGTACCGGCGCTCAGCCCCATCAGGGCAGCCCACAAAACTATTCCCCTTATCATTACTCAACCTCCGGCTGTGTGTATTCGTTGACGTTTGCATCCGCTTCAAGTAACCGCCGTCAACGCAAGCGTTCATTGAAAAACTCAATCGTACGCGTCCACGCCAGGGCGGCTGCAGCCTTGTCGAACCTCGGTGTAGAGTTGTTGTGGAACCCGTGCCGCGTGCCTGGGTATACATGGCGCTGATACCTGACCCCGTGCTGCTTCAGCGCCACTTCGTAATCAGCCCACATCGCATTGACGCGCGGATCGTTTTCAGCCGACTGAATCATGAGCGCAGCGCCAATCCCGGCTACTTTTCCCACGTCCGCTGCAGCCCCGTAGAAGGGCACGGCAGCTTGGAGTTCGTCTCCCATTTGGGTGGCGAGGAAGTTAGTCACGCCCCCACCCCAGCAAAATCCGGTGACACCGAGTTTGCCAGTGGATAACGAGTGGGATCTCACAAGGTGGGCGCTATTGAGCATGTCCTGGCGTAACTTAGTCTGGTCGAGACTGCGTTGCAGAGTCCGGCCGTCATCGTCGTTCCCCGGATAGCCGCCTGCGGGATATAAGCCGTCCGGTGCAAGTGCAAGAAAACCTGCGACTGCCGCGCGGCGTGCGACGTCTTCGATATGGGGATTAAGCCCGCGGTTCTCATGAACGACCAGCACGGCAGGGAACGGGCCATCGCCTTCTGGTTTGACCAGATAGCCGCGCATCTCGCCTGAGTTGCCACCGGGTGATGGATATAGGATGTAGTTAGGGGTGATCCGTTCATCCGTGAACGAGATTGTCTGCGCTTGCACGTAACGAGGTAACAACGCTTGCGCCATGGCGAGACCCGACACGCCGTAAACAGTTATGACGGCGGCTCTCTTCAGAAACGCACGCCGGTCCATGCCGCCGTGACAATATTCATCATACAAGTCGAAGATGCGCGGATCGATTTCGTTCTTGCTTAGGGTCATGAGCAGATCACCGTTGGATGGAGTCGGCAACGATACTGCATTCACGGAGTACCTACCCAGCGCTATCCGGCAAGCAGATTTCGGACGATGAACACAGACAGACAGGCTTGTACCAGGAATATTGCGATGACGGCCCACGTGACCCACCGTCCGGCACGCACGCGCGGATCCAGACGGTTCGATTGCAAATACAAAGTCACGAATGTCTGCACTGGCAACATGAATGCCCCAAACGTTGCGCCGAATATGACTAGTGCGATCGGTTCCTGAAACGAAAGATAAATCAGGGTGCTGATCACTGGCACGGTAAGGACGTATCCGCGAATCCATTTCTTGCGCAGCGCCAGGTTCTGCCGATCGATGAAACCAAAGGTTACGAGCAAGTCCGGAAAATACCGCGAACCACCGCCAATGCCAGAAAGTACCGTTGAAAACAAGATACAGAACGCGCCAAAGCTGAAGAGCCAGAACGACCATGGACCCAGCGTTTGAGTGTACATGTTGGACAATACGCTGATGGTTTCGGTACCGGAGGGCTTCACGTCGAGCGTGTGCCGGACACCGGCGCCGAGAAAAAAGAACGAAAGGGTTGCAGCCGTGAGTATTGCCAGTGTGACCCACACATCGATTTGAACGACCCGGATCCACCCTTTGGCGCGTTCCACCCAGCCTGGGTCGCCGTGATCGCCGCCGATGAAGCTCGGGTAACCCTTCTCGATACACCAGTAGGTGTAAGCGGAAATTTCGCTTGATGCGACTCCGGTCGCACCATACATCGCCAGCGCAAGGACGGCATGCTCCAGCGGAAAATCGAATTTGAGCCCGGAGATTATATCCGCACCTGTTGCGCTGAATTGGGTCGTCTGCATGAGAACTGCCGAGACGATCGTCGCGAACGTAAAGCTGATGACCATCACGAGCATGACCTTTTCGAATCGCGCGTATCCGCCGGAGCCGAGGATGAGCATGACCACGCCAGCGGCGATCACTGTCGCCCAGGCGCCATCCACTTCCGGTAACAACAGCCCCAATGCTTGACCTGCACCACCGATAATACCGCCAAGCCCCATCAAGCCTGGAATGTAGCCGAACAAGCCGAGCCAGATTGGCCATGACACCCCGCGTAACTTGCCGGGAACGCGATTGAGTGCGCGTAGATACGTATCGCCGCTCGTCACCACATAACGGGCGAGCTCGGCTTGGACCAGAGACTTGATCCAGCAGGAAAAGAGAACCCACCAGAGCACGACGAACCCGGCCACGGCACCCAGGCCCGACGTCAGAAGAATTTCACCAGAACCGACGATCGATCCGGATACGACGATGCCGGGACCAAGGTTGCGAATGCGACCGAGCAGAGTCGTTGGAGGTGCTTTAATCGAATCGGCTTGAATGGTGTACGGATCGTCGGCAATCGTCGGCAATCGACTAACATCAGCGGTGTCGTCAGACACAAGTACACCGTCGCGCTTTATGTCGGTCATGTTGCTCCAGAAAAGTTTTCCAGAGCATAGAAGATATAGAGGCCCCCGTCTTGACCTGAGAGCTCCTATCGGTGATGGATACCTCAAGTGGTTGATAGGGCACTATGCAAACGGTTTACTGACGATCGTGGCTGCAGCGGATGCTCGGGTCTGTCGAAATCGTGGCTGGATGAGGTAGCTGACGTCGCCATCCATGACCAGAATCCGAATGAGTTTCGTTTGCCCACGACCTTCATACGTGATGCGCCTCACAATTCTTACTCTTATTCGAACACATTGGTGCGACTGACCCTCCCCAACTCGAAAAGGACATTCTTTTAACTATCCTCAATTAGTGACGCGCGAATTTGAGGACCCAATGATCTGCAGATCGAAAGAATCCGGATTCACCGTGATTGAGCTAATGGTCACAGTAGCCATTGCCGCTGTGCTGCTTGGTTATGCACTCCCCTCGTTCAACAACTTTATCAGCCAACGCACAATGGCCAGCAGGATCAACGAGTTTACGCTCGCAATCGCCTATGCCCGCAGTGAAGCGGTGACCATACGCGGGATAGTCAGCATACAGGCGGTTGATGCGAGCGACGGCGGTAACGAATGGGGACCCGGTTATTGCGTTGTGGTTGGAAATCCTGGCGACTGCACGGGGACCGTACTGCGCCGATTCAGTTCTCTGAACAACCTGACATTGGATGCAATCGGTGCCGGATTCGACAATCAGGGGACCTTGAGTTTCAACGCGCGCGGCCTGTTGACGCTAGGTGCCGGGGGTAGTCTGCAGTTGTGCAGCACCGACGAGGATATCAATCCCGGTCGCACGGCCGCGGTCAATATCATCGGTCGGGTCAGCACAAACGAATTGGTCTGCACTTCTTGATGAGGGAAACAAAGCGACCAGTAAAAGGTTTCTCCATGATCGAATTGCTTGTTGCCGTTCTCGTGCTGGCAATCGGCGTTTTAGGCATCAGCTCGATGCAGATGCTCAGCCTGCAGAGCAATCGCGGTGCCCTGCATCGCGCAGAAGCCGTACACCTCGCTTACGACATGTTGGATCGCATCAGAGCCAATCCACTTGGAACACCCGTGGGTCAGGCGTACGACGGATTGGAACTAACCGATGCGCCACCGAATACCAACGACTGTTATGCGGGCAACTGCAGCGCTGCGAACATGGTGGCTTTCGATCAGGCCGTCTGGAAGTGCTCACTGGGCGCATTCCATTCCAACAACACTTGCCAGAACTTAAGAGCCGGGGAAGTCATCCCGCTCGAAACGGCGCAGCCGGGGCTGCCGCTCGGTGACGGAACGATCAGCGTCGATGGTGGAACCGGTCTCATTACGATCACAGTTCAATGGACGGGTGTGAACAACAATATTCAATCCGTCGTCGTGACCAGCCGTGGTTGAACGCAGGTCGCTAATGAACCCTTCAATTCCTGACCCTTGCAAGGCAAAAAGGCGAACCGGGTTCTCGCTCGTCGAACTCATGATCTCTCTGGCGTTGGGGGTCGTTGTCGCTGCCGGTCTCGTTCAGCTTTTCGTGGATAGCGCCCGCACTTACAACCTGGTCAGCGGCCAGTCGCGCATGCAGGAAAGCGCACGATACGCGTTGGAATTCATCTCCCGTGGGGCGCGTAGCGCGGGTCATATCGGGTGCGCGCCGGAGATGGACAACATCGTACGTGGCTTGCGAGGAAACTGGGGACTGATTCCAGAGTTCAATCTCACGCTAACGGTGGAGGGATTCGAAGGTAGCGACGATGGAACGTGGACACCGCCACTTACCTCCTTACCTAGAACCGAGGGTGGTGCGAATTTAAACGTTCACACCCCAGGCAATGGGATTGACACCAACGTCATAACACCAGGGACCGATGTGGTCGTGTTCCGCACGGTGCAATATCCCGGACAGCGTCTCATGACTGTTCTGCAACCCGACGGAGATCCAGTTGTCTCTGCTCCAGGAGGTGATCCTGGTTTTGGCATCGGTGACGTCGTGCTTGTCTCCGACTGCGAGCAAGGTGCAATGATTCGCGTCACGGGGATGAACGTGGCAGGGAATCAAGCCACGTTGTTACATGCGACCGCTGCGACCGGGTCGTTCTATGAGAACAGCAGCGTCATTGATGGCCCGGTGGGCACCATTCCCTTCACTCTGTCTTTTCTCGGCCATTCATATGGCAGGGAAACGAGTGTTGGTGCGGTACGAACCACTATATTTTTTATCGCCCCGAGCACTGCGGTGGACAGTCAGGGAAATAATCCATCGGCCCTCTGGCAGAAAGAAGGCATCGGGGCCCCGGTCGAACTCGTGTCAGGGGTCGACGATCTGGAAATACAGTACGGCATCGACACTACGCTAGCGGACGGAATCCTGAATGTTAACCGCTATGTAGATTTTGACGACGTGCCTGATCCGGGTCAGATCGTCGCGGTTCGCTCCACTGTCTCGGTTAGCAGCATAGAGGCTGTTACCGACGATGGTCAGCAGCTGAGACGGACGTTTTCCAAGACGATTTTAGTTCGTAATGCACAACCGGAAGCTTAACCATGCGCAACTCGCATAAGTTGTCCAATCGCTCCCGCAACCAGGGTGTGGTTCTGTTCATCAGTCTCGTGATGCTGCTCATACTGACGATTATGGGCGTATCTACCGTTCAGACTACAACGCTCGAATTTCGTATGGCAGGCAATGATTACGACAGCCTGTTGGCTTTTCAGGCGGCCGAATCTGCCCTGCGAGATGCGGAAGATTTTCTGGATGGCGTTACCTCGATAGTGAATTTCACCAGTACAGGAACCAGTGGCTTGTGGACCGTCGCGGATCTGGGAGATCCGTCCCGATGGGAGGCTGCAGGTGTCTGGACCGGCGCAAACAGCATTGTCGCGACAACTGCTGTAGCCGGTGTCGCTGATCAGCCGCGTTTCATCATTGAGCACGCCGCTTCAGTCATTCGCGAAGAGAATGCCTATTTAATCGAAGACCCTTATGGCTCATCTGCAACCGATCGTATGGAAATTTTCAGGGTAACGGCGCGCGGCGTTGGGGGGACGGCCAGTACCCGCGTGCTGCTGCAGAGTACCTACGGAAGAATATTGGACTAACGAGACTATCTCGCATTCGCCCAAGCGTTGCTTGTGCAGGAGACACCCAAGATGAAAAACAGACACATCAGATCAAGCGTTGCGTCGGTCGTATTGCTCGCGACAATCGGTTTGGCTACTCCCGTTTGGGCGTTACCTCCGGTTGCGACCCCGCCGGTATCCAGCAATTCATTCGTAGAGGATTTCGGCGTTGTCATCCTCGACCTGACTGATGTGTTCATGGATCCGGATGGTGATCCAATGACTTTCAGTCAGATCAGCCCGGTGCCTTCTCTTGTCACGAACACTACTGTAGATCCGGCCAGCGGTCTTGTTACCTTCAATTCGATCGCCAATATCCATGGGGTAGAAACTTTCGTATGGCAGGCGTCAGACATTAATAGCGAAACGGCCACATATACGTTTACGCTGACCGTGTCGCCGTTGAACGATCCACCGACAATCATCGGCTTGCTACCGACTATTGTCACTCCTGAAGATGCGACTACCAGCAACGATTTAT
>SMWK01000192.1 GCA_004356895.1 Gammaproteobacteria bacterium | reverse complement strand
GTGCGGGTGAACCGCCCATAACGGCGCTCCATGCGATGGTTCTCGTGCGAATCTTCCTTCTCGTTGTGGCGCTCACCAGAAACGGTGAGAACACCATCTTTGATGGTAACGTTCACATCGTCGGCAGAGACCGCGGGAATTTCCACGTTGATTCTGTAATCAACTTCGGTCTCTGAGATGTCAACGGGGGGCGACCACACCGAGCGAGTATGACTATCGCGTGGATATCGGGTTACCCGAGCGAAGAAATCATCAAATTCCCGCAACGGATTAAAACTTACAACGTTCATATGCAACTCTCCTTAACTCATCGTTTGATGTCCAAGCATAGGTGGCGTCAATTTGAATATTTCATAGTTCTTGAAATAAAGTTTCTTACCCCCACATGATCTCTGATATCTGCAAATAGAGAAGACCCATGACCCGAATGACCCAAAAAGAAAAAGAGCAGTTCATGGCCGACCTGCACGTCGGTGTACTTGGTATCAACCGAGCGGACTTGGGGCCCCTTACCGTGCCCATCTGGTATAACTACGAGCCAGGTGGCGAACTTCAGTTCATCACCGGACGCCAGTCCGCCAAGGGGCGCCTGTTGGACGTGGGCATAAGGGTGACCCTGTGTGCCCAGACCGAAGACCCGCCCTATAAATACGTGAGCGTCGAAGGCGCCATCGTCTCCATTACACCTCAGGATGGCGAAATTCTACCCATGGCAAAACGTTACCTGGGCGAAGAACTCGGCACTGCTTATGCAGAACAATCCAATGAAGCTGACAGCGTGGTGGTGCAGGTGCAGCCCGATCACTGGTTGGCGGTAGATTACGGCAAGGCAGAAGCAGACTGAGGCTGACGCGCGGCAAGCTTCCTCACCAAGCTGCACTGCGCCACTGACTGGCAGCTTATGTTATACATCATTCCCCCATGTATCCGCTGAGCAAACTCAGACGCATTGCACTCGAACAACAGGGCTTACTTCGGGCGGCCCCGTATGGCCGAGGCCGGGCCGGTACGATCAAAACCATTCGGCAGCTCGGTTATGTGCAGATCGATACCATTTCCGTGGTGGAACGTGCCCATAATCACGTGCTGGCGACTCGAGTGCCTAATTTTCAACCACGCCACCTCGATGAACTACAACGTCGCGGTGAGATTTTTGAATACTGGTATCACGCCGCCGCCTACCTGCCGATGGAGCACTATCGGTTCGCACTCAGGCGCATGCAGGCGATCAGAAATGGGGAACATCACTGGTTCCGCAACCACGACCACAAGCTGATGGCCAAGGTTTTACGCCGAATAAAAACGGAGGGACCGCTGCGCGCGCGAGATTTCGAGGGCAACAGTAATTCCCAGGGCTGGTGGGATTGGAAACCAGCAAAACTGGCGTTGGAGCGGTTGTTTCTCCTGGGAGATTTGATGATAAGCGCCCGCGAAGGATTTCAAAAAAAATACGACCTCACCGAACGAGTTCTGCCAAGCAACATAATCACAACTCCGCCCAGTACCGAGGAGTTCGCCCGGCACTTGATAGACAATACGTTACGGAGCCACGGGTTTGCGACGAGTAAGTCGATCACCTACAACCGCAAAGGCAGTCCCCTGCGAGCAGCGGTCAAACGCCTGCTCGATGAGGCGCAAGCCAGCACTACGCTCACCTCATTTGAATTACCCAACGGTGAGAAGGTTTTTGCCAAACCCGAACTGTTAGAGCAACGCGCACCAAGCGCACCCAAAAACGTCAAGATCCTTTCACCGTTCGACAATGCAGTAATACAACGGGATCGAACGATGGCGGTATTCGATTTTGATTATCAGATCGAGTGTTACGTGCCGGAAGCAAAGCGCCGGTTCGGTTATTTCAGCCTGCCGATCCTCTACCAGGATCGCCTGGTTGGGCGAATGGACTGCAAAGCCCATCGTACGGAAAAGCGCTTTGAGGTCAAACACCTGAGTCTTGAGGATTCGTTTACCGCAAGCGGCCGCGACGAGCAGTTCAGGATTGCGTTCAGCGACTCGTTACAAGATTTTGCGATGTTCAACCAATGCCCCGATGTGACCATCAAGAACGTCAGCCCGGTATCGTGGAAACGTTTCCTGTCGTGAACCTCATCCCGTTCACACTCTTGTTCGCGTGGGGTTCGTTGACGGCAGAAGTTATCGACTATCCTCGAACCGAAGCCGGCGTGAGCTTCTCCACAATACAAACGTTAGCCGCTGGCCTGCCGACCGCGGAGTTGTTCTACGCCCAGGAACCGCAGCAGTATGGAGAGCTCTGGCTGCCCGTTGGGGGCGGCCCGTTTCCCGTCGTTGTATTCATTCACGGTGGTTGCTGGCTCAACACATTCGACATCACTCACACCCACGCCGCCAGCACCGCCTTGACCTACGCGGGTTATGCCGTCTGGTCCCTGGAATACCGGCGGATCGGTGATCCTGGCGGGGGCTGGCCAGGTACGTTTGACGACATCTCCCGGGGTGTGGATCACCTGCTTGCGCTTGCCGCTCGATATCCGGTAGATGTCAGCCAGGTTTATCTGGTTGGTCATTCCGCTGGCGGCCATCTGGCCTTGTGGGCTGCCGGACGGGAGGTGTTGCCGGGTAAAAATACGGTAACGATCGCGGCAGTGATAACGCTGGCGGGTATAACGGATCTCGAATCCTTCGCTGCCGGGAAATCGAGTTGCCAGCGCGCCGTGGTGCAACTGATGGGTGGACCCCCCGCACGCTGGCCTGATCGGTATCAACAGGCGTCCCCGATGTATCGCTTACCCGCGAACGTGCCTACGACGCTCATCCAAGGCACCTCGGACACCATCGTCCCGATGAGCCAAGCCGAGGCCTACTACGAATCTGCTCGTCTTAACGAAGGTGGAGGACGCATAAAGCTGCGGCGGGTTGCGGGCGCAGGCCATTTCGATCTGATTCACCCCGGTACGGAGGCCTGGCAGCAACTGCTCGAGGCGCTCACGGAGTGATGCTGCGGACACGCGCACAATGCCTCGAGGCCGACAGAAACGATCCCCTGGCCGAGCATCGAGACGCATTTGTACTCCCGCCCGAGACGATTTACCTGGATGGCAATTCCCTTGGAGCACTGCCTGGAGCGGTAGATGCGTGCCTGCGCGCTACCGTTACCGAGCAATGGGGACAGGGTCTCATACGCGGTTGGAACGATCACGACTGGATCGGGCTGCCCATGAGGTTAGGAGAAAAGATCGCACCATTGATCGGCGCCGCATCCGATCAGGTAATCGTCGCGGATTCGGTATCGGTAAATCTTTACAAGCTCTTGGCTGCAGCCCTGGCGCTTCGACCAGGACGCTCGGTGATTCTTTCCAGCGAAGACAACTTCCCTACGGACCTCTACATCGCACAAGGTCTGTGCGAGCTGTTAGGCAAGGAACGTTGTGAATTATTACTGGTCGACCGTTCCAGGTTGGTGAACTCTATCGGCAACAACACTGCCGTCGTCATGCTCACGCACGTCGATTTTCGTAGTGGTCGTCTGTGGGACATGCAAACAATCACCCGACATGTACATGAGGCGGGAGCCCTCATGTTGTGGGATCTCGCTCACAGTGCCGGCGCGCTCCCGCTGAAACTCGATGCCTATGGCGTCGATCTGGCTGTTGGCTGCGGGTACAAATACCTCAACGGTGGTCCAGGAGCACCCGCGTTTCTCTACGTTGCCAAGACCCATCATAGCCACGCCGCGCAACCGCTTTCCGGCTGGATGGGTCACGCCCAGCCGTTTGCTTTCAGTCCCAGTTACGAGCCAGCCCAGGGGATTCGAGGCTTCCAGACTGGGACGCCACCGGTACTTTCCTACCGGGCGCTCGAGGCAGCACTAACACTCTGGGAAAATGTCGATCTTGCTCAGGTGCGGGAGAAATCGGTGCGCTTGTCCGAGACTTTCATCGAGTTAGTTGAGGGTAGCGAGACACTCGCCGAATTCGACTTGAACTCACCACGCCAGGCGAGCGAACGAGGCAGCCATGTCGCGTTTGCGCATCCATTCGGATACGCCATCATGCGTGCGCTCATCGATCGCGGCGTCATTGGAGATTTTCGCGAACCAGATCTACTCCGCTTCGGATTCGCGCCGCTGTACACCCGATATGTAGATGTCTGGGATGCGGTCGAGCACCTGCGTGGGGTAATGCTGAACCGAGAGTACGAGACATCCCAACACCAGGCTCCGAAACGGGTGACGTGAGTCCAGCCACAGAATATTTTTTCGTTCGATTATTTATCATAGACAAGCGCATTTCCTCAGCTAAGGTTAAATCAAACGGATGTTGCGCGCGGTCATGGATGACCCAATTCCCACCGTGTTCCACCAATATTGGTGGTACGCGGTGCGTTTTGTTGGATCTTCGACAACGTCACTGCAACTGCTTGCAGCTTCGCTGCGGCGTTCACAAATCGTTCAGATTTCATTCACAGGGGGTTCAGTGAAAACGCCCTAACCTGTCGCCACTCCTTAGCAAAAAAAGTGGAGAAAATGATGAAGTCAGTTGTTCGTTTATTCGCTCTTGGTGTTGCTCTTATTTCGGGTAGCGTTTTCGCAGCAGATCGTAGCGATGATTACGGTGTGCTACGCGTGCACATCCCCGTTCACGTGCACGGACCGGAGCGGCTATCGCTTGGGAGGATGATCTATCGTCAGCAGCGCATCGATCTGGACAATTATGTCTTGCGAGCGGTCGTCGTGCAGGGCACGCATGGCCACACAAGGCTCACGGTTGGGCGCTACAGCTCACCAACCGTTCACCTGAACCACAACAAGGTCCGACTCGCTGCCCCCTCGAGGTACGGGGACCATTGGCGCCTCCATGTCGGTCGAGACACAGAGGTAACGGCGATAACCGCAATTCTCGAGCCGCGCCAGCACCACGCCCATCACGCTTATACCCATCCTGGGTTCGACCTCGGCTGGTTGTGGCGCAATGATCACTACAACCACCGCGATCTTTATCGATCGTCACGTCATGCATACAAACACGAGCGCCGCAGGGATACGCTGCCCCAGCTGGTCGCGGGCCACAGCCAATACCACCGATGAAGTTCATGCTATTGTCAGCCTGCCTGAACTATGTACGGGGGAAAAAATGGGACGTTTAGACGATAAAGTTGCTGTCATCACCGGCGCCGGGCGCGGAATCGGGCGCGAGATTGCGATGCTGATGGCAAGCGAAGGTGCCAAGGTGGTGGTCAACGACCTTGGTGGCAACACCGATGGCACCGGTACCGGAAAAAGTGCCGATGATGTGGTTGCCGAGATACAAGCAGCCGGTGGAGAAGCGGCATCCAATACCGAGTCTATCGCCGAATATGGGGGCGGAGAGAGCCTGCTGCAGACCGCCCTCGACAATTTCGGCGGCATGGACATTCTCGTGAACAACGCCGGAATATTACGCGACAAGACGATATTCAACATGGAAGAAGCCGACTGGGACGCGGTGATAGCCGTGCATCTCCGTGGTCACTACTGTTGTTCCCGGCCATTTGCCAAATACATTCGCGAGAACAACCGTACCGGCTGCCGGATCATCAACTTCTCGAGTGTCTCCGGACTTTACGGGAACTTCGGCCAGGCTAACTACGGCGCGGCAAAGGCGGGCATCGCCGGCTTCTCCAGAGTGCTCGCATTGGAGCTCGCCAAGTACGGTTGTACCGTCAACACGATATCGCCCGGTGCACTAACCCGCATGACGATTCCCCTGATGGAAAATCGTGGCGAGGAAGTGGGTGAGGAGGATATGGAAACCGGGGGTCCACAACATGTTGCACCCATCTGCGCGTGGCTCGCCACCGAGGAAGCTGCCGGTATTACCGCACAAATCTTTCACACCGGTCGTGGCGGCGTTGGCATCATGCAACAGCCCATAGTCATCAAGCAGTTCCGCAAAGCCGAAGGCACATGGTCCCTGGATGAGCTCGACAATTTCGTCCCGCAACTTCTGGACGCGAAAAAAGCCAACGAAGCCGCGGCGAAGGAAACCGGGAAAACGATCGAAATCGGCTAAAAGTAGTACACCCAGCGCAGGTAGCCGCGGGTCGCTCCACCCGCGGTAATTTGTTCTCCGAGCAGTGGTACCCCACCGAACTCGTCACCGGCACGGCCAAACGGCAATACCACGCCAAACTGGAGACGCTGATGGTCACCCTGCTCGTAGTTGACCGTCGTCTGCATGAGCGTGCTACCGTCGTGGAGGTTCCCGATGAACGCGAATGACTGGGTCCAAAGCGGATGCCATTGGATATTGGCGCCGAGGGCAAAATAGTCCTTCATCAGATTAAATAGCTCACCGCGCCCCAGTCGGTCGGTCAGCGGCGTCGGAAGTAACAGGGGGT
>SMWK01000191.1 GCA_004356895.1 Gammaproteobacteria bacterium | reverse complement strand
GTGGAGTTACTCGCAGACAACTTTCGCGAACTTCTGCTAATTCTCGATCAACGCTGGCCAGGAATCGACGCGGTACTCACAAAGTGTGCGGTAGCGATCGATGGGCAGATTTACCAGGATGCATTTCTCGAACCCCTGCAGAGCGATAGCGAGATCTTTTTCATGCAACGCATCGAAGGTGGGTGAGCACCACCCTTTTACGTTGATCTGCTGAATAGTCCTGGTTAGTGCACGCCCCGCAAAAAGGTCGATCATGCCTAAGTTGGTAAATCTAGGGTCGCTTTGCATCGACCATGTCTATCAGGTACCGAGCGTCGCTGGTGTGGGGGAAACAGTGGCCAGTTTTGGTCATGTCGTGTTCCCTGGTGGCAAGGGTCTGAACCAGTCATTGGCGGCTGCATATGCCCGGGCTGCGGTCCACCACGTTGGTTGTATCGGCGACGATGGCGCCATGCTGATGGAGGTACTCGACGCGGCAAACGTGAATGTCACCGGTGTTGTACGACGTGGCGCCGATTCCGGCCATGCCGTCATTCAGGTGAGCTCGGCCGGGGAAAACGCAATAGTCATCGCCGGTGGTGCCAATCGACGTATCGAGGATGCGGATGTCGAACGTGCCTTCGCCCTGCTTGGAGCGGGAGATTGGTTGCTGATCCAGAACGAGATAAACGATATAGAACGAGTGTTGAGCCAAGCGGCGACAGAGGGGATAGCTCTTGCGTTCAACGTCGCGCCTGTGGATGGCCGCGAATCTGGTTATGAGTTGACGGGAGTCCGGCTTTTGCTCGTCAACGAGATCGAAGCGGCTTCCCTGGCGGGCGTTGCGGATCCCGCGCAAGCTCTGGATCGCCTGGCGCTACGCCTCCCCGAAACCGACATCGTTCTGACGCTCGGCAGCGCAGGGCTCTTGTTCAAGTCCTCCACCGGGAAAGGCAAGCTTGGCGCATACTCTGTCGATGTAGTGGATGAGACTGCGGCGGGTGATGCGTTCATCGGTTACCTGATGGCCGAACTCCTGGCAGGTCAGACCTTAGAATCAGGCCTCGAGCACGCCTCTGCCGCGGGCGCCCTGGCAGTGACAGTTCCCGGTGCGGCGAACTCCATCCCGAAACGTCGTGCCGTCGATGAGTTTCTGGAAAATAACACCTTACTCAGAAGGTAAGGCCGGTCACCTCGGCCAATTGTGCTATTGCGTCGTCTTCGTCGATTACCTTGATTGTCTGCATACCGAGCGCTCTGGCTGGTTTCAGGTTTGTCCCGAGATCGTCGAGAAAGACTGCATTGTTCGGATCGATGCCTAATCGGTCGCAGGTTAGTTGGTAGATTCTGGGATCCGGCTTGCGGATTCCTTCAACACTTGATTCGACCACGAGGTCAAAAAGCGCCATCACGCGCGCGACCTCGGAGACACGCTCCTGATTGCGCGCCATGCCGGGACCCAACCCGGATTTCACATTGTTGGTAATGCAGGCGACCCGAAATCGGGCCTTGCATGTTTTGAGTACGCTCACCATCTTTGGTCGCAAATTACCGCTCAACAACTCGATGACCTGTTTGCCTCCGATGCGGTGGCCGGCCGCCGCGGATTCTTCAGCAAACTTTTCGTCGAATTCTTCCAGGGTGATTTGACTCGATTCGAATTGTGCCCAGGCATTGGTTTCGGGATCCGTCGCGTTGATTGTGCGAATGAAATCCGCTGGGACATCGTTAGCTCGTTCGAACTTATTGAACGCTTCGAAAGGGCTGGTCGTCAGCACACCACCGAAATCCCAGAGGATCGCCTGGATCATCATTGACTCCATTGATAAGTTTTCACGCAATGTGCCTGTTCGGCTATTCTTATCTCGAGTGGCACATAGCGTCACGCGGTAAGCGTAGAAGATGTTAAAGGAATGGTTTCCAGCGAACCAGGCGAGTGCGTCATGAATCGAAAGAATTGCGGACATCGGCAACCCGACGGACTTGAGACTCATCCACATTGGCGTCGTCATACCGCTTTATATCGCCTTCGACGGAGTATGCTCGTTGGGTGGTGGATGTGTATTGGGGTGCAAAGAGGGGGCTCACATGGATCTGGAGGGGGGAGTGGCGATCGTCACCGGCTCGTCATCGGGTGTTGGCGCGGCTTGTGCGCGCCAACTTGCGGAAAAAGGCTGTAACGTCGTCATCAACTATGCCCATAACGAAGAGGGCGCGGCAACAACTCAAAAAACTTGCGAAGAACTCGGCGTCGAAACCGTCATAGTGAAAGCCGATGTTGCCGAAGATGACGGGTGTCGAGCGCTCGCGGATGCGGCGGAGAACAAATGGGGAAGAATCGATGCGTTGGTCAACAACGCGGGGACCACGAAATTCTGCGCTCACGATGACCTCGAGGGTCTCTGCAAACAGGATTTTCTGGATATTTATGCGGTTAATGCCATCGGCGCGTACCAGATGGTGAGAGCGGTGGCGCCCGCCATGCGCCGTGGTGGCCGTGGTAGCATCGTGAATGTGGCATCTATTGCCGCGGTCATGGGTGTTGGCAGCTCAATCGCATACGCGGCATCGAAGGGCGCCCTCGTTACGATGGGTTTGTCGCTGGCGCGTGCTCTAGGTCCGGAGATTCGGGTTAATACCGTATGCCCGGGCTTCATCCAGGGGGATTGGTTGGAGCAGGGAATGGGTAAGGAGAACTACGCCCGTGCAAAAACCTACCTTGAACACAATACCCCGCTGCGCATGACGGCCACGCCGGACACCGTGGCGGAGGGCATTATGCTGTTTCTCATC
Source organism: Gammaproteobacteria bacterium (assembly GCA_004356895.1). Lineage (GTDB taxonomy): Bacteria > Pseudomonadota > Gammaproteobacteria > Pseudomonadales > Azotimanducaceae > SMWK01. Next base: position 11,090 of record SMWK01000191.1, on the reverse strand, counting down.
GGCGCCAGTGTCGTCACAGGTGAAACGCTGATCCTCGATGGTGGGCACCATCTGATGCAGATGCCGATGGCACGAAGATAGCGGCTACTCTCCTCCCACGTGCGACTACGAGCCGGGGCCTGGTGTATCCTTGGAACGGGAACCAGCATGCCAGTACAAGGAGACGATCGTGGGACTTAAACGACAGCTCATCTCGATAGACGGATTTACTTTGGGCGCCTACGAAGCCACGCCACAAGACACGCCTAAAGGCGCGGTTGTAGTTATTCAGGAGATATTTGGAGTCAATTCCCACATCCGGGAAGTTGTCGATGGTTATGCGAGCGCCGGATATTACGCCATCGCACCACAGATATTCGATCGCGTGGAACGAGACATAGAACTCGGCTACGAAGAGGCGGATATGGGTCGCGGCGTTGAGATCGCGTTTCAAAAACTCGACCGTGGGTTTGCGCTTCAGGACATCCAGATCGCCATAGAAGTCGCGTCGGTGCAAGGCGCTGTCGGCGTCGTTGGATACTGCTTCGGCGGCCTGCTGACGTGGGTTGCTGCCTGCGAGTTGACTGGCGTTTCCGCCGCTTCGGCCTATTACGGTGGCGGTGTGGCGGCTGAGGTGGAGAAAACGGCGAAGTGTCCCGTCATGATGCACTTCGGAGAGAAAGATGCCCACATTCCACAATCCGATGTCGAAAAGATCCGCAAAGCTCAGCCTGACGTCCAGGTGTTCGTGTACGACGCAGATCACGGCTTCAATTGTGACCATCGCGGGAGTTACGATGCCGCGAGTTCGGCCCTCGCCAAACAGCGCACGCTCGAGTTTTTCGCTGAAAACCTTAGCTAAGCAACAACGCCTGCCGAAAAAAAGATCTTGGCTTAGTTTTAGGAGCGTTTTTCATCCCATTGTCCATTGTCCAGGGAGCGTGATGATGGGTCGCATGCAGCGAACTGCGGGATGATGGCCCGTCAAGCTTGACTTCCGAAGGGTGTTTGTTAATCCTTCGACCCACGGAAAAGGGGCGGGGTCTTAAAAGAGTGCACCGAAGAGCGTACTCCCCGCGAGCGGCTGACGTGCAGCCAAATAAATTACCTGTCACAGCCAACAGTGATAGCAAGTAGGTGGATGGGATTCACCGAGCGATCACATGTGTTGCCTGTGCGGTTTGTTATCGAAACCTAAAATTCCCGTAGGAAGTCGTAATGAAAAATAAACGCATCCACAGGCTTTGGCTGTCTTTGTTCCTGGCTGCCGGTCTCGTGGCCAGCGGCACAGGATATTCGGCCAATCTGAATGACATCTTTCAGGTTGTAGAGCAGGTAAACGCCCAAGCCAAGCGTTCGCAAGTGAAGATCGACGCGTTGACGCAAGAAACGCGCAAGCTGCTGAACGAATACAAGACTGTGCTCAAAGAGATCGAGGGGTTGAGGGTTTACAACCGGCAACTGGAAAAGCAGATCGGCAACCAAGAACAGGAAATGACTCAGCTGGCACGTTCCATTGACGAGGTTACGGTCATCGAGCGGCAGATCACCCCGTTGATGTTGCGGATGATTGACGCCATCGAGCAGTTTGTACAACTCGACACGCCATTCCTGATCGATGAGCGCCACAATCGAATCGAGGGCCTGCGGACAATGATGGATCGCGCGGACGTCGCGGTCTCCGAAAAATTCAGCCAGGTGCTGCGCGCATACCAGATCGAAAACGAATACGGTCGAACCTATGAATCATATTCCGAGACCATCAATGTCGGCGGCCAGGATCGTAAAGTCGACATTTTGAAGATGGGTCGAGTTGCCTTGGTCTATCAGACGCCTGATGGTAAGGAAACGGGTATGTGGAACGCGAATACGGACCGATGGGAAGTATTGGACGATGAATACAAATCGGCTATCCGTAACGGTATTCGTATGGCGAATCAGCAATTGGCGATGGATATGTTGATGTTGCCGGTTCTGGTTCGGGAGGCGGGACGATGAGAAGTCATGCAATCGTGAACACAGTAAAGACGGGGGTTTTAGCGACGTTGTTTGCATTGCTGATTGCTCCAATGGCCTTCTCCCAGGAAGCCGAGACGGCGGTTGAGAGTGATCTGGAGGTCGTAAAGGCTGACACCCTGGGTGACCTGCTCAAGAACGTAGAAGAGCGTCGCGTCGTCGAGTCCCGTATACACCGTGAGCGAGAAGCTCGTTTCACGAACGAAAAAGCCCAGCAGGCCACATTACTCGCCCAAGCCGAGTCGGAACGCAGGAGAGAAGAACGCCGCTCGGAGCGCCTGGAAACCCAGTTTGAAGAAAATGAGATACGCATCGGCGATATGCAGGAGCAGTTGGATCGCAGGCTCGGCTCGCTGCGTGAGCTGTTTGGTGTGCTCCAGCAGGTGGCGGGTGATACGCGCGGTATGTTCGCAGGTTCCATCATCAGTGCGGAATATCCCGGTCGGGGTGAATGGTTGGGTGCGCTGGCTAAGAAGATGGGTGTTGCCAGTGAACTCGCCACCATCGACGAGATGGAGACGCTTTGGTTCGAGCTGCAACGCGAAATGACGGAATCCGCCAAGATCACAACGTTTGACGCATCCATCACCTTGCTGAGTGGTGGGCAGAAAAACACCAAGGTGACCAGAATCGGCGCATTTGCTCTCGTAGCCGATGGTTTGTACGTGCAGTTTGATGTCAATGACGGAACCCTTGTTGAGCTGCCTCGTCAGCCGGTTGGTCGCTATACCAGCTCTGCGGAAGATCTCGAAGAAGCAAGCCCAGGCGACGTAATACCGTTCGGGATCGATCCGACCCGTGGCCAGTTGCTGGCCCGGTTGATCCTGGCTGACACGTGGGCCGATCGTATCGGTAGCCCGTTTGGAGGCATAGCAAAAGGCGAATGCTGGCTGCCGTTCTGTGATGGCCAAGGTGGTGCACCGGGCTCGGTCATCATTCTTGTGGGTATCGTCGGAGTATTGCTCGCTATCGAACGTCTGATCACGCTTTACCTGGTGGGGGCGAAGGTCAACGCCCAGAAGAAGTCGGCTATCCCAAGTGACGATAATCCGCTGGGTCGTGTGCTCAAGGTCTATGACGAAAACAAAGACGTAGACGTCGAGACGTTGGAGTTGAAACTCAGCGAGGCCATGCTGGTGGAGACGCCGGGTCTCACTCGAAATATCAATCTGATTCAGGTGATCTCTGTGGTGGCCCCGCTGCTCGGGCTACTCGGTACCGTTATCGGGATGATTCTAACCTTCCAGGCGATCACGCTGTTCGGTGCGGGAGATCCCAAGACCATGGCAGGCGGTATATCCCAGGCGCTGGTGACAACGGTGTTGGGTCTGGTTGTGGCAATTCCGACGACACTACTGCACGCGATCGTCGCAACACGCAGTCGTTCGGTGATTCACGTGCTGGAAGAGCAAAGCGCTGGCATCATCGCAGAACACGCGGAAGCATCTGGACACGCACTGGGCTAGGGTCGCAATTAGATGTTTTATGATGCATACATCCTTATCCAGTCGTTCATGGATCAAGGCGGCGACGTTCTCTATCTGATTGCCGCCTTGACCTTCCTCATGTGGACGCTGATTTTTGAACGCGTCTGGTATTTTCAGTCCGAGCACAAACTAGTCATACGTGACGCCACTCAGAAGTGGGAGGCGCGGCTGGAACGCCGTTCATGGACCGCCAGTCAGATCCGGGATTCCTTGATTTCTGAAGCTTCAAGCCGAATCACCGGCAGCCTGCCGTTGATCCTGACCTGTGTTGCCCTGTGCCCTTTACTCGGGTTGTTGGGTACGGTAACTGGCATGATTTCGGTGTTCGACGCTATGGCAACCCAGGGGGGCAACGCCCGCTCGATGGCGGCTGGGGTTTCTCAGGCCACTATTCCCACGATGGCGGGAATGATCGCCGCGCTGTCTGGCGTGTTTGGCAGCACGATTTTGAAACGCAAGGTGGAATTCGAGACCGAACTTTTCGAAGATCACCTGACGAAGGACCACTAGCAGAAGGAGTGTCTTATGCGTAGGAGTGGCAGATTCTCGAGGCCCGATGACGACTCGGATATCAACCTCACGCCGATGCTCGACGTGGTGTTCATCATGCTGATTTTTTTCATCGTCACAGCAACGTTCATCAAACAGGCGGGAATCGACGTCTACCGGCCTGATGCTTTGACTGCAGAAAAAAAACCGACGGTAAGCGTGCTGTTAGCCATTGGCCCCACCGGGGAAATCTGGATAGATAAAAAAAGGGTCGATATCACAGCGGTGAGGGCGGTTATCGAACGAATGCACGCGGAGAATCCGAAGGGGACTCTGGTCATACAAGCCGATCGCGCAGCCAAATCCGAAAAGCTGATGGCGGTGCTGAGTGCAGCACGCGGAGCCGGGTTGAAGGAAGTGGCAATAGCCACCGAACAATAGGGGCAGCAGATGATAGTGCGTTATGCGTTTGGAGTTTCCTTGGGGATCGTCGTCACTTTTATGCTTTTCCTGTTGATGCAGGCCCTGATCAAGAGCGACAGAAGCGCAATCACCGAGGATAAATTCGGCAGAATCGTCGATATGGTCAGGCTCCTAGACGAACAAGAAATCCAGACCAAAGACCGCAAACCCAAACCACCGCCACCCCCCGATGAGCCACCCCCGGACATGCCGATTCCCGAATTCGATTCAAGTGACATATCCCAGGGAATCGAGATCGGTCTAATCGATGTCAACGTTAACCTCAACGTTGGTGGCACCGGTGGGTTCAGCACCGACGGTGAATATCTACCCATCGTGAAGGTAGCGCCCGTTTATCCGCGGCGGGCGCAAACCAGAGGAATCGAAGGTTACGTACTGCTCGAGTTCGTCGTGACGAAAACGGGTGCAGTACGAGACCCGGTAATCCTCGAGTCGAAACCCCCGGGTATCTTCGATCGTGCGGCGTTGAATGCAGCGCTCAAGTTCAAATACAAGCCGAGAGTTGTCAACGGGGAACCCATCGACGTTGCCGGTGTGCGCAACCGTATCACCTTCGAGTTGACGGATTAGAGGACTCATCATGAAGCTAAAAAGTATTGCCTTCTTCATGATGGTGGGATTTGTGTATGCCACCGTTCCTTTTACCGCTGAGTTCGGCTTCGGCGGAACGGTTGCGTTGGCAGCAGAGCAAGAAAAAAAGCAGAAGACCCGCCGGGTGCCGTCGATGAGTGAGACGACCTTCAAGCGGCTCTCCGAAGCGCAGGAATTTCTCGATCTCAAGGATTATTCGAGCGCATTGCAAGTTCTGAGCAAGATGCTCGATCGGCGCAGGCGCTTGAATGGTAATGAGATCGGTCAGGTGCACAATATGCAGGGGTTCGTGTACTTCTCGATGGAAGACTACGATAAGGCCATTCTTGCTTATGAGAAGGTCGTCGCCCAGGGAGATGAAATCCCCGAGGGGCTGGAGACGACAACCCTGTACACACTTGCTCAATTGTGCTTCGTGGTTGACCGTTTCGACGACGCATTACGCTACATGGAAATCTGGATTTCAAAAGCCGTCAACCCTGGACCGGGTCCCCGTATTTTCATGGGTCAGGTTTACTACCAGAAGGGAGACTACCCGAGTGCAATTGTGCAGATTGAACTTGCCATTCAGGTTGCCACGGAACGAAATACCGCGATTAAGGAAAACTGGTGGGGGTTACTGAATTATCTCTACTTCGAGGAGGAAAACTGGCCGAAAGTATTGGAGATTTTGGAAATCCTCGTGCGGGACTTTCCGAAACGCGATTACTGGGTGCGTCTGGCGGGTGTGTATGGAATACGCGAGCTGGATAAAGAGCAGCTTTATGCCATGGAGGCTGCGTACACGGCAGGATTCCTCGAACTCGAAACAGATCTGAGAAACTTATATGGATTATTGATGCAGGAAGAGGTCCCTTATCGGGCAGCCGTTGTGCTCGACAAGGGATTCAAGGACGGTCTGGTAGAAAAAACCGCGAAGAATCTACAGAACCTGGGACAGGCCTGGCAGCTCGCTCAGGAAGTGGACAAAGCAATTGGTGTTTACGAGGAAGCGGGAAAACTTTCCGAAGACGGCAAAATTTTCGAACGGCTGGCTAACCTGTACCTCGACGCTGGCAAGTTTGTCAAGTGTGTGACAGCGGCCGATAACGCGCTGGACAAAGGTGGCCTGCGCAAGAAACAAAATACCTACGTTTTCCGTGGCATGTGCCTGTACGAGCAGAAAAAGCTCTCAACTGCACGCTCGTCATTTGTCTCCTGCCGTAACGAGTCACGCCGGGTGAAAGATGACAGTGGTCGGCGTATGTGCCAGCAGTGGATTACTTTCATTGACAATGAAAGCAGACGTAATAGAGTGCTGGCCGACGCGCTATAACGACTAGCATGATGTTGGCAATACGCTAGGAGTCTGCGCCGTAGCAAAGATTCTCCTAGGTCTTCTATCGTCTCTCTATTGGAGGGTCGGTCGCGTACCGGCCCTTTGCGTTGGCCTCTTTTTTGTTGGAGGGAAGATGTTCACTGGCATTGCACAAGGTCTTTGCACGGTAGAAGAACTTCAGGACCAAGTCAGTTTACGCCGCATTACCCTGAATCTGGGATCCCTGGCTAAAAATCTGAGTTTAGGTGCATCTGTTGCCGTGAACGGTACCTGCCTGACCGTTACCGGCGTGGATGGCGATAACGTCTCTTTCGACGTCATCAGGGAGAGTTTGGAGACCACTAATCTCGGTGATTTGAAAGTTGGTAGTCGTGTCAATGTAGAGCGGTCTATTAAGTTTGGTGAAGAAGTGGGTGGCCATGTTCTATCTGGCCACATCAGCGACGTAGTCCGCGTTGCCCACATTGAAGATGGTGAGAATGAAAGGAATATCTGTTTTAGTGTGCCGCAGCGATGGATGAAATACCTGTTACACAAGGGCTTCGTTGCGTTGGACGGGGCGAGTCTAACGGTTGCGAACATCGACCTTGAGGCAGCGACGGTTACCGTTAGCTTGATTCCAGAAACAATCAAACGAACAACGCTGGGGACTGTGACGGAGGGTGCTAGAGTGAATCTGGAAGTTGATTCGCAAACACAGGCGGTAGTGGATACCGTCGAACGGTTAATGGAATCGCCAGACTGGCAAAAAAGAATTGACCGGACAGGGCACTAGATCCGGTTAAGACTCGGAACGCATATTCCGCAGGGTACCAATTACCGCTTGTAGTGCTCGATCGAATACCTCTGATTCATCCAGTATATTCAGCAACTTTCGTTCTAAGTCGAGCGCGAGTTCCTTTCTGGACTTTTGCGCTACTTTCATTCCACGTCGATTGACAAAAACGTATCTATTTCCGGGTTGCACGATAGCGGCCAATCGACAGCGCAATCTGGTGCCGTCCTCTTGAATCATCTCAACCCAGGTTCCTTCCTGCAGCCCTTTGATCTGGTCCAGAAACTGCACATCTACTGACTCCGATACAGAGTCTTCCCGGGAACTAACTGATTCGACTAATACGATCTCATCGAGTTCTTTGAAATCATTGGCAAAAATGTCGTCCTGCGGAGCATCTTCTTCAAGATACGCCCTATCATGTCGAGAAATTTCATGGAGCTGGAACTCGAGACATTCGATCTGCTCATCGCGAGTTGCTTCTGCAAGGTTGATGGTATCCATGCCCGAGTGCAGATGAGAGATCAGCTCTGGTACCATAGCGTCGCGTTTAGCTAAATCATCAACGTTTGCCAACGGTTGCAAACACCAAAGTAGATTATCCAGTACTTGCACTGAATGTTGCCACTCAGAAGATTTCGTTCCGTTCTTAACACATAGGTAAACCAGCACCTTGCTCCAGGTGTCGCTGATGAATTGGCCGACAGCAGGCGGTAGGCGCATGCCGCATGCTTTTTGGTTGATGAGTTTCTGAACGGTTTCTTTTGCCGCGGTAGTTTTTGCTTTGCCTCGTTCCGATTCCTTAACGCGTTGCTCCACGCGACTACGTCGTTGGTGATCGGTATTGACCGACGCTCGCAGATCCGTCAACAGTTCGTCATACAGGTTCACGTCCTGCGCAGAGCCCTTCATTACTCGTATTACAATGGATTCGACCTTGTCGTACGTCGCGTCGCGTTTGAGTTCCGCCGCATTACTCCAACCAATTCCCGCACTGGACAATTCGTTGAGTAGCTGGCGCGCTGGGTGATCACTTTTCTCGAAAAAGGACTTGTCGACAATGGCGATCTTCACGATAGGAATCTGTAACCTGGCGATCAGCGCTTTCATGGGTATGGCTAGATTGGGGTCGTCCAGGATGTAATCGAACAACATGCCCACGAAATTAACAACATCGTCGTCCGCTTGTCCGATGTTTGCCTTGCCTTGCCCAACAATATCCCCGGCTTTCGTGACGAGGATCTGGCGGAGGTCCATTGCCGGGGGAAGCTGATCGATGTTGATGGGTCCGTCGTGGACGTCGCTCTGTGCAGCGGACAGGGCACTCAATAACTGGTCGGTGCTGATATCCGGTCCTCCGCCTCCAGGTGATGGCGTCGTAGTTTCAGGGCGAGTAGCTGCAAGTAATGACTGAATGACTCCGAAATCACTCCCCGATTTGTCGAAAACTTCTCCTTCCTGGCCCGTGCTTGTGCCGGAAGGTGTTTGTCCATCAACAGAACCAGTCGGATCTTGTCGACCCGGCGATTTACGACTCTTCTTATGGACCTCTTTGAGATCCGGCAGCACACCAGCGTCGATCAACATCTTGTTTGATTGCTCGAAAATCGGCCCCAATTCTTCCATGACAAAACGTTCGAAGAGTTTGAGCAGGATGATCAGCACTTTGATGTCGAGCTCCAGAGACCCGATACTGGTCACGAACGCAGCGCTCAATCGTTCAGGACCAAGCGGATTCAAGCGCTCAGTAATTGTTCGGCAATCGCATAGAGTGTCTATTCGTTCGGTGAGTTGCATGATCGGTACTGAAAATTGACCGGTCACCTTCGATACGATACCCGCAATGGCGACGGCAACCTCTAGTTCGTCATTGTCAACCAGCGAGATGTTATCTACGATTTCTTCGAAATCGACCTCTGCGTCTTCCTCATCTTGTGGCGTAAAAGCCTGCTCAAAACCTTTGTAGAACTCGGCAATGAACTTCTTGCTGATCTGGTTGCGTTGCAGTCGTAGCTGGCGCATGGATTCGAAGTACATGGTTTGGCCGTCCTCGGTGTGAGAACGGTCGGCCATCTCGTAAAGCGCATCGTCCGCGTTGTTGAACAGACCTTGTATTAGTTCGTCTAGCTGGCGCTTGGACTGTTGACGCAGGGTATGTAAAACAGGTGGGATCGCAGACTTCTGCTTTGAAGGAAGGTCTGACGATACGATTTTAGGCGGGCTCACAGCGGTTCCGCTTCAGTTAAGGAGGTCTCTAATGGATTAGATCAATTTGTGCCCACCACAGCCGCGATGGATGTGGCGCTTGGATCGTGACCCAGATCACAGTTTCAGCGCCTGGCCCTGTTGAACATGCGAGCTGTGGAGTAGTTGTGGTTAGCGGGGAGAAGAATCTTCAGCGAGCGTAGGAATTCGCGTGGAACTCACGCCAGTCGACTATGTCGGTTGCGGCTCCGGATTTCAGCTGTACGCCGACAAACCACTGGCCATTGTCGGGTGCGCCCACTTCGGTGGGCCGGCTCCAACGAACCTCACCCGCCAGGAAAAACTTTCCCGGTCGGCTGGAAACATCGACCCAGAGATCCAAGAGTGAACCCGTGGGAACCGGCGAGTCAGTGCGAAATTGAATACCGCCGATGGATAAATTGACCGCAGTACACGACAGGGTGGTACCAACGAGTTCTGGCTCCTCCGCAGACAATACAACCTGCGTGAATAGTCGATCATCGCTTACCAGGCGAGGGTGGACGCGATTGTCGTTCGCCCTCATCGGCGCTTTGGAGCGTGCTTCACCAAATTGGATAATGTTGTTTGCCACGATTGTTTCTCACCTTCACTGCAACTGCTGGCTTCTTAACTTTAGCTCGGTTAACGATGACCTCCATCCGTCATCTGTGGCTTATTTCTGCCATTTTCATGCCAGAATCACCGAGTCTATAGTCGTTTGGATAATATTCAATAAAAATACATAGTTACATTGTATTCCTAGAATTTACAATAATCTATCAGCCCGTTACAAATGCCGTCCAAGGTCACTTTGGTGTGACGTATCTCATCAATCTCCGCGTATAATGCGCACCGTGAGCCGGCCCCCCTTCATTGAGCAACTGCAGCAACGCTGGGACAGGAAAGACTCAATGCTCTGCGTGGGGCTGGACCCCGATCCTTCCCGGTTGCCATCAAGTCTCAACCAAGAACCCGATGGGCTGCAGAAGTTTTGTCGCAGAATCGTTGATGCAACAGCCGAGTATGTGTGTGCGTTTAAGCCGCAAGTGGCCTATTTTGCGGCGTCGGGTAGAGAAGACGATCTTGCGTCGCTGATCACCTACATCCACGAACATCATCCAGCCATTCCAGTCATTCTTGATGCCAAACGAGGCGATATCGGTTCCACCGCGCGGCTGTATGCCCAGGAAGCCTTTACACGCTACGCCGCCGATGCGGTCACAGTTAATCCCTATGCCGGTGAGGAGAGCGTCCTGCCGTATCTCGAATACGCAGATCGGGGCGTCATCGTTCTGTGCAGGACAAGTAATACCGGCAGTGACTGGCTGCAGAAGTATCCCTCGATTTACCCCGGAATAGAGCCGGTCTATTTGCGGGTAGCTGATGCGGCGGCGCGTTGGAACACAAACGGTAACGTGATGCTCGTTGCCGGTGCCACCTTTCCAGAGGAACTTGGGGCTATTCGTGCACGTGTGGGCGACATGCCGCTACTCGTACCAGGTATTGGTGCCCAGGGCGGAGATCTACGCTCGGTTATTACGGTTGGGTGCGATTCGCGTGGGGCTGGGTTGGTCATCAACGCTTCCCGCTCGGTGCTCTACGCAAGCGATGGCCCGGACTTTGCCGACTCTTTTGCTGAGGGGGCGGCAGATGCCGCTCGGGAAATGCGTGACGAGATACGTAAGTTACAGTCTGAACTCGCACCAGACCGGGCAGTGGTCTGAGG
>SMWK01000190.1 GCA_004356895.1 Gammaproteobacteria bacterium | reverse complement strand
GGTATTGGTGCGTGTTGGCCTGCACGTTGCCAATATGTGCGGTAGGAATTTTCATAGTCAGTGGCCAACACACGGTTAATTTCGATATCGAGCAGTTTGACGTCGCTCCGAGCTCCTGGATCACACGAATTTTTTGGTTCGCCGGTATATCCGCCGCTATGGTGCATGGATCTGGCATGCTCCATAGCCATCTACTCGGCTCTGTCGAGAAATTGAGCGATAGTTCACGCGACCTGAGCGAAGCTAACATCCGTCTTCGTGACGAAATAGCAGAACGTGAGCAGATTCAAGTAGACCTCGAATCCAGCGAAGAGCGATATCGACTCCTTTCCGAAAATGTGACAGATGTCGTGTCGATTCTAGGTCTCGATATGTCCCCGATTTACGTTAGTCCTTCAATATTTGAGCAACGAGGGTTTACTCCCAGCGAATGGATGGATTTGCCAGCTGAGCAACTTATTACACCAAAGTCGCTGGCGAGTATAACGAGTGAGATCGCCGAAGCTTTAACGCAGTTTGAACGGGGCGAAGTAGGCCCAGGTGATTCGCAGACCACGGAGTTCGAAGGGTATCGCAAAGATGGAAGTACCGTGTGGTTAGAGAGGGTGACAAGCTTTCTTTTGGATGATGCCGGTAAGCCAACACAGATCATCGGTGTAACTCGGGACATTTCGGCTCGTAAATTGGCCGAAGAAGAAAAACAGTTGCTTGAAGGAAAGATGTTGCAGATGCAAAAAATGGAAAGTCTCGGACTGCTCGCTGGCGGCATCGCGCATGATTTCAACAACTTTCTGGCAAGCATGATGGGGAACGCCGATCTGGCCAGGCGATCGATTAGCAGACCTGCTGAGGCGGAAGAGTATCTCGATCAGGTCGTGAAGGCGACAGAGCGTGCAGCGGATCTATGTCGGCAACTGCTCGCTTATTCTGGCAAAGGGAGATTTGTTGTAGAACCTGTGGACGTTGGCGAACAAGTTCGTGACTCGGAGAAATTGTTACGAGTGTCTGTCCCAAAGAGTGTCTACATACAATGCGAAATTGCTGAGCGGTTACCTTGTATCGAGGCAGATGCCTCGCAGATCCAACAGGTGATCATGAATCTGGTAATCAACGCTGGCGAAGCAATAGGGGAGGGTGAGGGTCGCATCAGTTTATATGTCAAATCTCAAGAATGTGACGAATCCTACCTTCGTTCAATCGAACCTGACCGACAGTTGAACCCAGGGCGTTACGTTACGCTCGAAGTAACAGACAGCGGACCCGGCATACCCGATGAGGCTATCAACAAGATATTTGATCCTTTCTTTACGTCTAAAGATACTGGGCACGGTCTTGGGCTCGCAGCGGTGATGGGCATTGTGAGAGCTCATCGCGGCGTGATAAAGGTCTATTCGGAAGTTGCTAAAGGCACAACTTTTAGGGTGTTCTTTCCCGCGACTGAGGAACTGAAAAAGACCGAACGTTCTCCAACCCCAGGAGACGCAGATGTCAGGATCAGCGGCACGGTACTGATTGTCGACGATGATGCTCATATTCGAGCTACGGCAGCTGCCATGCTTACCACAGGTGGTTTCGATGTACTTCTCGCTGAAGATGGTTATAAAGCGGTGGAGGTTTATCGCGAACATAGTGACGAAATTCAAGTGGTGCTACTTGACCTTTCCATGCCTGGTATTGATGGTGAGGAAACCTATCGTCGCTTGAAGACCGTCAACCCCAATGTACGAGTGATCTTAACCAGCGGATTCAACGAGCAGGAAACCACGTCACGATTTGTAGGCAAGGGGCTCGCCAGTTTCATCCAGAAACCGTATAGGATCGTGGACCTGATACATAGTATTGAAGCCGTCCTGACAAATCTTGCGGACGAGCACTCCTGAAACCGTGCGCCGTAGGCAATGTGATCGTCACGCCTGCCGCAAAGCGCATCCAAAACAGGCGAGTCCTATCGGTGTATGAGTTCTATTGGTCACGATTCTTCCGCATCATTTTTTCGCCGGTCTCTTCGAAAAGCCTCATAAGATTGTTTTCCTTCCTCCTGCCAGTATTTTTTAAACGATTCATCAGCGAGTTCTGGAACATCCTCTGATTCCACGTTAAGTCGTTTATCGTTGCTCTCTTTTTTTCGTTTCTGTGCGGAGCTGTTACCACCAGCACCAAAACCGAAAAAGAGCTTAGCCAGGATGAACAGCCCAATGGCCTGCCAGAAGGATAGAGTGGGAAATCCAAACATCTCAGAGAGCGTTGCATTCCACAAAAACTGAATCAAAAGCCCAAAGACCATACCGAATACGACAGCCCCAGCCAAACCCACAACAGTCCAAAGACCAATCTTCTGCGCCTTGCGTATCCTTGAGTTATCTGAATATTGAATTGAAATTTTCATGTATCTCCTTACGAATCCAGAAAATGTTTCTTGAGTTTCATCATCGCTCGCGATTTGTGGGAAAGAAGGGTGTTTAGCGGAACGCTCCACATCTGCGATAGCTCCTTGAAAGGAACTCCTTCAAGTTCGTGGGCGATGATGACCTCTCTTTCCGTTTCGTTTAATACTTCCAAAGCCTCAAATAATTGCTCTTTCCCTTCCTGGGTCTGCAGAACTTCCAGGGCATTGGGTTTGAGATCTTCTAGCAGATCAATGAGCTTTCCACCCCCTTCATCAGATTCAGCATCAAGTGACAACGTGGGTTTCCTGGTTCTGACATAATCGATTGCGCGGTTTCTGAGAGAGCGATAAATGTAGGCCGCCAGAAAATCTGGTGCCGGTAGATCTGCTCGTTCAAGGATCTTGATCAGCACATCATGGACAACATCTTCCGCATCCATTTTCGCGGTTCCCTTGAGCAAGGAACGTACGTAATAGATGAACCTCTCACGTTCACTTTGAAAAAATGAGCGGACATCCAGATCCTTCAAATTTCGTCCTCCAATACTCATAACGAAGAAGAGGGCGAGATATTGCACTTGAATAGGAGAAAAGGAGAATAGGAGAAAAGGAGAGTCAGTAGTCGTTCCTGGACTCAGTGTTTACACCTACTTTCATCCAGACTTTTTTCCGAACGCCCGCCGTAGACCAACACGGATCTGAATCGTCGCGATGGAGTAGAACATCCGGGCTGTCCGACCATTTCCCAAACTTTTCCAGCCCCCAGCACGACTAACGATCAAGCAGCCGGATGCAGCCATCTTTGCCGGCCGCTCCTCTCTCGCCATTGGTAAACCTTTTGGCTGCCGGTCCAGGTGACGCTAGCGATTAGAATCTTTATCCCCTTCGCTCTCGTCAATACCCTCCTGGGCCGGTAGCCAGAAGCCTGAAGCAGCCAGGTACCGGTAACAATTCGAGGGATGCCCGCTACAAAATGCTGAATATGTGCTTGGATAGGTATATTTTGAGGGGGTAGAATCCGTCAATGAAGGAGTCGGCGGTGAAGGAATGGACTTTCGAAAAAAGGGGTTGTTTTTTTAAGGCGAGCGAAGAAGAAGGTCTGATAACAGTCAAAACATCCCACGATGGGACACCATATTCCAACACAACACGCCGAGGGGATTCGCCCTCGGAAGTAATCGCTAATGTTCTTGCATTCGAGCTGCTGTACGAAATTGAGCGACCTTACCTGACCCAATGGCCCGCGGCTTGAGGGCCAAGCCAACAAATCAGTAGGCTAAGAAAACGCAACGGGGCCAATACATGCCGCCCCTGCTCAGCTCGACTCGACGGGGTCCCGAACCTCGACGGTGCTAATATGCTCTAAACTACGAAACACCCCTGGAGAAACAGGGTCTATGCGCTGCCCCAAATGCGAGTCCGAGTTTGAGACGTTCACATACGAGAACGTCGAGGTAGACCGCTGTACTAGTTGTGGAGGGATCTGGTTCGATGCGCTGGAGAAGGAAAACCTTATGCTAATCCAGGGAGCTGAGCGTATTGATATCGGCGATAAGCGTGTTGGCAAGAAATACAATGAGATGCAGGACATCAACTGTCCTAAGTGTGAAGTAAAGATGTTAAGAATGGCTGACAAAACCCAATTCCATATCGAATATGAGTTTTGCCCCACCTGTTTAAGCACCTTCTTCGATGCCGGGGAGTTCAAAGACCTAAACGAACTTACTTTCGGCGAACGCTTCAAAAAGATGGTCGATATTTGGTTATCAGTTAGGTGACACAAGGCGACTCTTTGTTGCCTCTCCCATACACGCTAGTTCCCACCTTTCCGTGCAGCAAGCGTGAGCGACCATCGTGGTCCGTCGTAAAGATCTGTACCCTCAATATCCGTGATCCAACCGTCCTCCTTGAGGAACTTCAGACTGTCTTTCACATCGATTGCTTGAAAATTACCTTTGTCTACGAGCCGCGTGAATATTGTCGCCTCGCCTATTGACTCCTTTTTCACACGGACAAAGTCAACGATTGTTTTTTGTAAAACAGAAAGATCGCTGTATGGCGTCATGGGACTCTGTTATCGCTTTGGTGAGACCAGCCACGTGCACAGAGCAGGCACCCGCTGCTCGCCTTCCTTCCTGGCGTGTTGTCAGCGTCGGCAAGAGCCCTTGGTTCGCAGAACGGGGTGGAACCATACGAGGGGAGTATCTCGCTTCGGGTTTACCACCGCTTGATCCTGGTGAACAACACCCAGTTCGTGAGTTCAGTTCACAGCGAGTGCGTCGTCAAACCTAAACCCGTTTCGCTCTGGATACTACGAACCAATAGGCATCAGAAGCGCGTCTGCTAAGGTCATTCCGATCTACCTCATACACTCACAAAACTGGACTAATCGCACGGGGCAAAGTCGTGATCGTAGTCGCGCCCTGTGCGAAATGACCGTAAACTCGCACGAGGACGATATGGGGGGAGGTAATGGCCGGACTCTTGAGCGATGCAGCAATAATTGAGCGCGTACTCGATCACATTGACAACAAAACTACCGATGTCGGCGACGGGGGTTGGCGGGAACCGATTGATAACTACCGTTCGACAGAGCGATATTTGGCCGAGATTGCACTCCTTAAGCGATTGCCGGTCCCGTTCTGCCCGTCGGCGGCACTTCCGGACACCGGCTCGTACGTCGCACGTACCGCGGCCGGTACACCGCTCGTAGTCGTTCGCGGTGAAGACGGTACGGTGCGCGGGTTTCGTAACGCTTGCCGGCACCGCGGCAATCAAGTGGCGAAAGGAAG
>SMWK01000189.1 GCA_004356895.1 Gammaproteobacteria bacterium | reverse complement strand
TCTGCCCGATGAGGGATATCCTAGTTTGGCCAGTAGATGTACTCGTCACCTTCTTCATAAGGTTGGCCGCCATGTTTGTCGATCAACTGAGGCGACTGTATGACGCTGGGCCACATCGGTTCCGCCTGCTCTGCGTTGTGCGCATCGAGTAACGCTTCCAGGGTTTCCAGTCGAGCAGGAAATTCAGCGGCCAGGTTTACTCGTTCCGTTGGATCCTCCGCAAGATGGAATAGCCAGCGGCGGTTGTTCGGCAGTTCGGTGCGGATTAGTTTCCATCCCTGATGTAGTACGGTTTGTTGATATCCCTCCCGCCAGAACAACGTTTCGTGGGGTGCACCTTCTTTTTCGCCACGGATGTATGGCACGAGGTCTACGCCGTCGAGCTTACGGTCTGTCGGAACCTCGGCACCGGCGGCGGCCGCAAACGTGTGGAACAAATCAATGTGGTGCACGGGATCGTCGAATACGCTGCCGGCTTCGATCCGCGCCGGCCACTTCGCCATGAATGGTACGTGAGTGCCCCCTTCGAAGTGGGACAACTTCCAACCGCGGAACGGTTTGTTGATGTCGGGCAGGCCAATGTAACGCGCGCCGCCGTTGTCGCTGGTGAAAATGATCAGGGTATTTTCCGTCAGCCCGTTGGCTTCAAGGGCCTCGGTGACCTTGCCGATGCCACGATCCAACGCGCGAATCATACCGGAGTAGACCCTCAGCGCGTGATCTTCGATATGTGGGTAGGCGTCGTAGTCTTCTTTCAAGGCTTGCAGTGGGTTGTGGATGCCCCAGTGGGCCAGATAAAGGAAAAACGGACGATGGCGGTTGTTCTCGATAACCTTGACCGCTTCGTTGCTGTAGTAGTCGGTAAGGTAACCGTCTGGCTCGAACGCGGCGCCACCGTTGAAGTTCGCCGCGTAACGCGCGTTTGCCCAGACCATGCGTTCAATACCATCCTCTTCGCGCTTGGCATTCAGCACGTCAGGATGATCTTCGGGCAGGTAGAGCATCCCACCCATGTAGAGACTGTCGTCGAAACCCTGGTCTTCCGGCCGCATACCGTTGGTGCCGCCGAGGTGCCACTTACCGATATGGGCGGTGTAATACCCGGCGCTTTTCAACACTTCGGCGATGGTTATTTCGCTGGGCGGCATACCTAACTCCGCCATTGGCGGCAACGCGTCCAGGCGGTCGTGGTCGATGTAGGAAGGCAGAGTGGGTTTCTCGATATCCTGCATCCACTGAAAAATGGTGGCCCCGGATTTGAAAAATGGGGTGAATTCGAACCCGAAACGGGTGGAGTAACGTCCGGTCATGATGGTGGCACGGGATGGAGCGCAGACCGCGTTGGCCGCATACCCGTTGGTGAACGTCACGCCGGTGTGAGCGAGCGCGTCGATGTTCGGGGTCATTACGCTGCCGTCGCCAGCGCCACCGTTGTACAAGGAAATATCATTGAACCCCATGTCGTCGGCGAGGATCAGGATGATGTTGGGTGGGCGTTCGTCCGCAGACAACCCGGCAACTTGCGGTCCCTGAGACCAAGTGGTCGGCACGTTGGCGGGAATCGGGTCCAGCAGTTCGCGAACCTTGGGCGCCCCCCACACCAGAAGTTCGATGCGGTTTTGCCAGGCCGCGAATGCTCCAATTGCAAGTATGAGAACCCCAATGGTAATCGTTTTCACCATCGCCCCCCGATCTCAGATTTCGTAACGGTACCATGAAGCGAGGTAACAGGAAGAGGCTTGGTCAGGGCCTGAGTAGAAGGGCTAAATCAGTTTCCGGCGATGAAGTTGTCGAATGAAATAACCGCCCTCGACCGCGGTGCGCAAAGCACCGAAGATCAATGGTCGTCAAGCCTCAACTATCCTATGACGTGTTGCGTTATATGTTGCGTAACGTTATAGTCGGCCGTGATTAGGTCATTCAGGGATAAGCACACCGAGTCCGTTTTTCGAGGTAAGCACGCGCGGGGCTTGCCTGAAAACATCCAGCAGCGCGCCCGCCGTAAGCTTCGCATGCTCGATGCTGCTACTGTCATTGAAGATTTGTCGATACCGTTGTCAAATCGCCTGGAAAAGCTCTGCGGTAACCGTCGTGGCCAATACAGCATTCGAATTAACGATCAGTGGCGCCTTTGTTTTGTTTGGGAGGTCTCCGATGCACTCGATGTTGAAATCGTTGACTACCACTAGAGGTACATCATGTTGAAAAACATTCATCCCGGGGAAATTCTCCTTGAGGAGTTTCTCAAGGAATATGGCATCAGTCAGAACCGCTTAGGCCGAGAGATTGGCATGTCGCCCCGTGCCATCAACGAAATTGTGCACGGAAAGCGCTCGGTGACGGCCAATTCGGCGCTACGGCTTGCGAAGTTTTTTGGCACCTCGGCAAAATTCTGGCTGAACCTGCAAACGAGCTACGACCTGGAAGAAGCCTCCAGATCAATCGATCTTCGGAACATCAAAGGTATTCAAGCGGCTTGATGGCATCGGTCCTTGTGGACCCCCTGCACCCTTATGGCAAGCTGTAGGCGAAATATTTCGATCCTGACGGTGGTCCCATCCTGCCGCCGCCTGCTGCAACCACCACAAATTGTTTTCCATCTGCGCTGTAGACGGCCGGCGTGGTAAACCCCGCAGCCGGTAGTTCGGTTTCCCACAGGATCTTGCCATCGCGCGTGTCGAAAGCGCGAAATTTCCGGTCGGGTGTTGCGGCTATGAAAATTAATCCCGATGCGGTGACGACCGGCCCGCCGTAATTCTGCGCGCCAAACCCCAGCCCGGGATTACTTGGGTAGTCGCCAAACGGCACCTGCCAGTCGATCTCGCCGGTCGCGAGATCGATGGAGTTGAGCGTCCCCCAGGGAGGTGAGTTACCCGGTAGGTTTTCGTGATCACGCAGATAAACGTAGCTACTGGCAAGGTAATAGTCGACTGACGTGTTGGGTTCGTCGATAAAGGGTTCCGGTGCGACGATATGTCGCACAGCGCCCCGCCGCTCGATGTCGCTCAGGTGCTTGAACGACGGCATGCGGCCACTGCCGTTTTCCACCATCTCGACTATCTCGCCATAACCCAACCGTTCGCGCACACCGAGCAAAGCCGGGCCTGTCTCCGAACCCTGTAGATCCATGCCATGGCAGCTTGCGCAATTTCTCGCGTAGACGGCGGCGTTGCTGAAACCGACCGGTATCTCACCCAGTGTCAGAACTCCGGCAAGGTCCTGGGCATTGAGTATCAATCGATTCGTGTTCGGATCGAACGCCGAGCCGCCCCATTCCGCCCCCCCGTCGTACCAGGGGTAAAAAAGCACGGTACCTACTTTTGGTGGTGCCCACTTGCGCAGATCCCAGTCTTTGATCTGCTCGGCCACAAATGCCGTGGCTTCTTCGTTACGCGTCGTGATCTCGAATTTCTGGCGGCTGAAGCTGATGCTCGAGACGGCCTGTGTTGGTGCGACAACCTCTCCCGGCAGTGTGCTCGGCAAGGTTGCTTCTTCGATGATCGGATACATCGACTCACCGGTATCGCGATCGAATACGTAGAGTTGCCCCGATTTTGTGGTCAGCGCGACCCCGTCGATGGTTTTGCCGTCGCGTTCAAGCTGCACCAACGTAGGTGGCGCCGGATTGTCCCGATCCCATAGGTCGTGCCGGAACATCTGATAGTGCCACTTGAGTTCGCCTGTTCTAACGTTGATTGCCAGGAGGCAGTTTGCGTACAGGTTGTCGCCCACCCGGCTCGCGCCATAAAAATCCGGCGTGGCTGACCCCGTGGGGACGTAGAGGATTGCGCGTTTCTCATCCAGGGCCATACCCGTCCAGGTGTTCGCGCCACCGGCTATTTCCAGCGAACCTTCCGCCCAGGTTTCCGATCCGGGTTCGCCGGATAACGGAATGCTGTTGAACTGCCAGACCATTTCGCCTGTGATCGTGCTGAAAGCACGGATTCGACCTGGTAGGGCATCGGCGCCTTCGGTGGTTGAAAAACCCAGCATGATCGTGTCTTCAAAAACGATGCCGGGTGCGGTCACAACCATAAAGCCCTCCCGCTCGGTCAGGCTGATGTCAACTTTGCCGCTGTCCCCGAAACTCTCGATTGCTTTCCCGGTTTTTGGATCCACCGCGATGAGGTGGTGAGCGGCCGTATAAAACAACCGTGTTTCGCCATCCCTTTCCCACCACATCAACCCCCGTTGAGCCGACCCCGGAATTTCCGGGTCGAATCGCCAGAGCTCTTCACCGGTTGCTGCGTTCAAAGCGAATGCCACCAGTTTCGGTGACAAACCATATAATACGCCGTCGACAACAAGCGGACTCGTGTACATGGCCGAACACCCGACGCCTGAGCAACCCTGGCCGCGTTCCCGCATTTCTCCTGAGTCATAAACCCAGGCCACCTCGAGATCTTTCACATTGTCTCGGGTGATTTGATCTAACTCTGAATAGTGGCTCCTTCCTGAGTCCCCCATGTAGACGGGCCAGTCCCCGCCTTTCTCATAAGCTGTCATGTCAGCGACCTGTACTTCGGGTGTACAGCCCAGCAGCAACAACACAGATAAAATAACAAGGTGGCGAATGCGTATACTGGGTCCCAATAATTGATTTGATGTATTCATCAACTTGTCACAGCGCTTGGCTTGACCCGCGCACCGGTATTCAGCTTCGTCACCCGATCAAACCAAACATCTGCCGGGGTATCGTTGAAGGCACGCATCGTGGCTTTGATCTTCGCGTGGGCACCGGCAGGATAACCGGCGAGCTCTTCCGCCAGTTCACGCGCGCGAATCAGAACGGCGTCATCGGCAACCGATTCGTACGCAACACCCATCCCGACGAGTTCCTCGCCGGTAAACCGCCGTCCGGTAATGGTGAGCTTTGCGGTGACGTTTTCGCTGTGACGCAGTCGCAGCCAAGCCATGTTGTAAGGTGCTGCCATCCCCAACTTGACCTCCCCGACCTGTAGAAACGATGAGGTTCCGACGATCAGAAGATCGGCTGCGAGCGCAAGTGCCGCACCCCCGTTGATGGCGTAACGTTCGAGAGCGGCAATGATCGGCTTTTTTGATTCGTAGAGCGCTTTGTGCGCACCACGCCAGATCGCGCCAAAATCAGGTAGCCAGTCCGGTTCGGGGTCGGCATTGAAGGCTTTGAGATCGAGACCGGAACAGAATGACCCACCCGCCCCCCTGAGCACGATCACTTGCACATCGTCGTTATCATCGAGGTCGCGCACCGCTGCTGCCAGGCCCAGGCCCAGTGGCCCGTTTATCGCGTTTTTTGTCTCCGGCCGGTTGAGGACAACCTCGGCCCAGCCCTCATGTATTACTGTTTCGACTTCTGCCAAAGCGTCCTCCCTCCATCAATATATATCTTCGATTTCATCCAGCGCACCCTGGGATAAGGCGCCTTGCTGAGCGCCCGCTACAGCCTCGTCAAGATGGCGGATTTCCGCCAGCCCGAAAACGACGCACGCAAGACGCGGTTCTGTCAGCGCAAATCGAATCGCCGTTTGTGCACGCGTTCCGTGTTTGTCGCCGAGCACGGAAAATAGCTTGTGGGCTTTTTCCGTTTCGCTTTCCACCGTGTCACCGGGGGTGAGTGGTTGTTCTTTGCCGGTGCGGTCATCGGTGGCTATGACCCCGGCCGAAAAAACCCGGATGTTCATGGCTGCAACACCCTGCTCGTCACACGCCTGCAATATGCCGGAGAAATCGTAAGCCGGCCAGCTCTGCGGTAGCTGAAGCCCGGCGCTCGGATTCAGCAGGTTGTAGTAAACTTGCGCAGACGCGATTCGTCCGCTTCCGATAACCTTGAGTACGCTTGGTGTCTCACCCAATGCGGTGATGCCGAAATGGCTTATGAGTCCTTGCTCGCGCAGCCTCTCCAGCGAGTCGAGTATGCCACCAGAGCGGAGGATCTGTGTCTCCCCAAGCAAGCGACCACGGGTTTCGGCTCCGATGGGGTTGTGCAGTTGCAGCAGCGTGACGGAATCTCTCTGAAGTCGTTTCAGGCTTGCTGTGAGGCTCGCCTCGATTTGTCCCGACAGATCCGTCAACTTGTTCGTGTCGATGCTGAACTTGGTGGATATGTAGGGGTCTTCTTCTATCTCTCGGAGCAACCAGCCTAGTGCTTCTTCGGAACGGCCATTGCCGTAAGAGGACGCTGTATCGATCCAGTTTATGCCTGCGTCCATTGCCTTGTCGATAACTTGTCTTTTTGTGTCATCGTCAGCGTCGATCAAAATTCCGCCAACGGCACCACCGCCGAACACCAGCTCCGAAACTTCGATGCCGGTTTTGCCGAATGGTCTTTTCGCAAGTTTCATTTCTGGCTGACCAGGTAAATTCAGATCAGTTTACCCTTTTGTCGTCCCATCGGATTATCTGGATTATCAACGTGCTGGCGACTAGTGTTGGGATTTGGGGGGTCAGAATAAAAAATGTAGATCCTATGAGGGGCACGATATTCACATCACTGTGTGCGGCAGTCCTGCGTATTACCGGTTTGTGGTTTTGCGCCTTCGCGTGTTTCGCCGCTCCCCCGGACCCCATCGTATATCAGCACGGTCTTTCGGCCATCGAGCCTCTCAAGTACCCCCCCGACTTCCAGCACTTCGACTACGTTAACCCCAACGCGCCGAAAGGCGGCACGGTCCGATACCCCGAGATGGGGACGTTCGACAGCTTCAACATCGTGATAGACAAAGGCCGCAAGCCCATGGGTATGGAGTTCCTCTATAACCGGGGCCTGACGGCCGTACGCTTACTCGTGCAGGCCAACGATGAAAATGCTTCCTTCTACGGGAGCCTCGCGGATGGCGTGTGGGTTTCCGATGATATGTCAGAATTCGTCTACCGAATCCGTACCGATGCCTATTGGCACGACGGCACGCCGATCACTGTGGACGATGTCGTCTTTACCTTTGAGACCTATAGAGATCACGGTCTCGCCGGCATTCGCATGGCGCTTCTGGAACTGGATCGCATCGAGAAAATCAGCGAGCGGGAAATCTACTTCGCAATCAAGCCGGGCGTACCACCGAACAACATTCTGCCGTTCTCCGTCGGCCGTTATCCGATCCAGCCCAAAAATTACTGGGCCGAGCGGGATGTGACAAAAACAACGGTTAAGCCTCCGCTTGCGGGGGGGCCATATAGAGTCGCCGATTTCGCCCTGGGTCGCTACATCGTCTACGAACGGGTGGAGGACTATTGGGGGCGTGATCTACCGACGAGCCGTGGGCGTTACAATTTCGACCGCATCAAGATCGACTACTTCCGTGACGAAGCCATGATGGTGGAAGCGCTCAAAGGTGACGTCCTCGACATCCGCAACGAAACCGTCTCGAAACAGTGGGTGACGCAATACAACTTCCCCGCAGTGCAACACGGCTATTTCAAAAAGGAGCTCATCTACCTGAATCGACCCTGGGGCATGTGGGGGCCGGTGATCTGGAACCTCGATCGCAAACGGCTGCAGGACATCCGGGTGCGAGAGGCGTTGTTTCTGATGTACGACTTCGAGTGGATGAATCGTGTCCTCATGCACGGCTATTACAATTACGCCAACAGTTTTTTCTACAACTCGAAAATGGCCCATAGCGGATTGCCGAGTGCTGCGGAACTGAAATTTCTTGAACCGCTGCGCGATCAAATACCGTCCCGAGTTTTTACGCACGTCTGGAAAGCGGCAGAAACCACCGGTTTCGGGCATAACCGGGAAAACATCAAACAGGCGCTCGCTCTCTTCGCTGAAGCTGGCTGGGAGATAACGGACGGGGTGATGACCAACGTCGCGACGTATGAGCCTTTCACGCTTGATTTCATCTTCATCTCGCCCATGAACCTGCGTGGGCAGATGCCGTTTGTTACGGCGCTCAACAACATCGGCATCGATACCACCGCGCGGGCGCCGGAGCGGTCGAACTGGGAATACCGGATGCGCAATGGCAAATTTGATGGCGGTACGGCATTCCTCATTCCGAACTACCTTCCCGGTCTGATGTTCAGGGGCTGGTTTCACAGCCAGTCGGCCGATTTGAAGGTGTCGCAAAACTGGTCGCGGGTTCGCAACCCAGCAGTCGATCAACTGATTGACAAGGTGCTGCAAGCTCGTATACCGGAAGATTTTTATGGTGCCACTGCCGCGTTGGATCGCGTGTTGTTATGGAACTTCTACTGGATTCCCAACACCGCGCAACCGGGGTTTCGCCAGGTGTACTGGGACAGGTTTGGCCGGCCCGACAACCAACCCCCTATGCAACGCGATGTCTGGTGGGATACCTGGTGGTGGGATGAAGAAAAAGCAGCCCGGGTGAAAGCCGGGATGGCTGAACTCATCGGGAATCAGTAATGGGTCGTTATATCCTCAAACGGTTAATGCTGCTGGTTCCGACGTTGTTCGGGATCATCCTCATCAATTTTGTGATCGTGCAGTTCGCGCCCGGCGGACCCATTGAGCAGATCATCTCCCAGATGACGCTGGGTAGCATGTCGACAACCGCGGGCATCAGCGGTGGCGGCGATTTTGGTGTGGATGTCGGCAGCGCCGAAGGAACCTACGGTCTCGATCCGGCATTGATTGCGGATCTGGAGCGCCAGTTCGGTTTCGACAAGCCGGCCCACGAGCGGTTCTTCACGATGCTCAAAAACTATATGGTTTTCGATTTTGGTACCTCGTATTTTCAGGATCGGCCGGTACTCGAACTCATCATAGAGCGCCTCCCCGTATCGATCTCGTTAGGGCTCTGGTCACTTTTGTTGATCTACGGGATTTCGATTCCACTGGGTGTGGCAAAAGCCGTCCGCGACGGAACACGCTTCGATGTCTGGACGAGCACGGTGGTTTTTACCGGGTTCGCCATTCCCGGGTTTCTCTTTGCCATCTTTCTCATCGTGATGTTCGCAGGGGGCGGCTACCTGGAGATCTTCCCGATGCGCGGCCTGGTGTCGGACAACTGGGCGGATCTCTCCTGGCCGGATCGCATTACCGACTATCTCTGGCATATGGCTTTACCCGTTACCGCCTTAACCATCGGTGGCTTCGCCACCTTGACGATGCTGACCAAAAACTCGTTCCTCGAAGAGTTGGGCAAACAGTTTGTTCTCACCGCTCGTTCGAAAGGTCTCAACGAACGTCGGGTCCTTTATCGGCACGTGTTTCGTAACGCGATGTTGATCATCATCGCAGGTTTCCCCGCTGCCTTCGTTGGAATTCTCTTTACCGGCTCGCTTTTGATCGAAGTGATCTTTTCCCTCGATGGCATTGGCTTGTTGAGCTATGAGGCCGTGATAAAACGCGACTATCCGATTTTGTTCGGCACGGTCTACATTTTCACGTTGATTGGCTTGTTCATGCATCTCATGGGGGACCTGACCTACGTCATGGTAGATCCGCGCATCGACTTTGAGACGCGATGAGTCCCCTCGCGCGACGCCGCTGGCGACAATTCACGCGCAATAAGCGCGCTTATTATTCAATGTGGGTGTTTCTTGGCTTGTTCAGCCTTTCGCTGTTTGCCGAGTTGATCGCCAACGACAAACCCATCGTCATGTACCACGCCGGAGAACTTTGGTTTCCGGTAGCGGTCAGTTACACGGATCAGGAACTCGGTGGCACGCTGCCGTCGGAGGCCGTTTACTGGGATCCCTTCGTCCTGGATCTGGTGGAGTCTTCGGGCGGTTGGATGTTGTGGCCACCGATCCGCTTCGGTTACAAAGTGCCGGACATGTACATAGAGACGGCGGCGCCAGCGCGGCCATCGGCACGTCATTGGCTCGGTACCGATGACACCGGCAGAGATACCGTGGCGCTGTTGATATACGGTTTTCG
Source organism: Gammaproteobacteria bacterium (assembly GCA_004356895.1). Taxonomy (GTDB): domain Bacteria; phylum Pseudomonadota; class Gammaproteobacteria; order Pseudomonadales; family Azotimanducaceae; genus SMWK01. Next base: position 8,678 of record SMWK01000189.1, on the reverse strand, counting down.
ACTTTCGGTGTTGTTCGGCCTGGCGCTCACGTTGATCAGTTCATCCGTCGGTATCGCCGTTGGCGCGTTGCAGGGTTATTTTGGCGGGCTCGTCGATCTGCTTGGTCAGCGTTTTGTCGAGATCTGGGCGGGTTTGCCGATTCTGCTCTTGTTGATCATTCTCGCAAGCATTGTCGAGCCGAACGTCTTCTGGTTGCTCGCAACGCTCTCGGCATTCAGCTGGATGACGGTTGTGGGCGTGGTGCGCGCCGAATTCTTACGCACCCGCAACTTCGAGTACGTGCGCGCGGCGATGGCCCTCGGTGACAGCGATCTGTCCATCATGGTCCGCCACGTGTTGCCGAACGCAATGACCGCCGCTTTGACCTTCCTGCCCTTTATTTTGAGTGGTGCCGTTACCACGTTGACGGCGTTGGACTTCCTCGGTTTTGGCCTACCGGCAGGCTCACCTTCCCTGGGCGCGTTGCTGGCCCAGGGTAAAACCAACCTGCACGCCCCGTGGCTCGGATTGACGGGTTTTGTCACGGTTGGCGTCATGTTGACGCTGTTGATATTTGTCGGCGAAGGGGTGCGCGATGCGTTCGACCCAAGACGGACGATGGTCGCATCAGGTGTTGCCCGGTGAAAGTTCGCAGGGCATTGGCAAGCGGATGACAAAACTCGTCGAAGTACGGGATCTATCGGTCGCCTTTGGCGACACGACGGTGGTGCAGAGAATCAGTTTCGACATCGACGCCGGTGAAACGGTAGCCCTGGTCGGAGAATCAGGATCCGGTAAAACCGTCACCGCGTTATCGATCCCGCAACTCCTCCCCTACCCTTATGCGTCGCATCCAACCGGTTCGGTTCTGCTGGATGGCGAAGAGATGATCGGCGCAGGTAGCAGCAAACTGCTGGCGATGCGCGGAAGTGTGGTGAGTATGATCTTCCAGGAACCGATGACGTCGTTGAATCCCCTGCACAAGATCGGCAAGCAGGTCAGCGAAATGCTCCTGCTGGAGAAACACCTCACGAGACGCGGGGCGTCCGAACGGGTGCGTGAACTCTTTGATCTGGTTGGGCTGGATGAGTCGGTGCGTATCGGTGCCTATCCTCATGAGTTATCCGGCGGCCAGCGGCAACGGGTGATGATCGCCATGGCGCTTGCGCAGGAACCCAAGCTACTGATCGCCGACGAACCAACGACGGCGCTGGACGTGACTATCCAGAAACAGATCTTGCAACTTCTGCGTGATCTTCAGAAGCGCCTCAACATGGCGCTGTTGCTCATCTCCCATAACCTGACCGTGGTGCGTTCTCTGGCGCAACGTATCTGCGTCATGACACACGGCGAGATAGTGGAACAAAATACCTCACGGCGGATATTCGGCGCGCCGCAGCACGCCTACACAAAACACCTGCTTGGCGCCGAGTTCATGGACCTGCCCCCACCGGCTGCGCGCCATGCACCCGTTGTTGCCGAGGTGGAAAACCTACATGTGCGTTATGCACTGGGCCGCCACTGGTTCGGCAAACAGCGATTTCTCGATGCAGTTGTGGGTGTCAGTCTGAAAATCAGGGAAGGTCACACCGTCGGGATCGTCGGTGAGTCCGGATCAGGCAAAACCACACTCGGTATGGCGCTGTTACGCATGATTCCAAGTGAAGGCCGAATTGTCGCCATGGGACGCGAACTGCACGCCCTGAATAAAAAGCAGATGAAACCCTTGCGCCAGGATCTGCAGGTCGTATTTCAAGACCCGTATGGCAGCTTGTCACCACGGATGACGGTCGGTAGAATCGTCGGCGAAGGGTTGCGTATCCACTCGGGCGACACGCCCATTGCCGAACGCGAAAAACAGGTTGCAAACGCTCTGATCGAAGTGGGCCTGGAACCGGACATGATGAACCGGTATCCCCATGAATTTTCCGGTGGGGAGCGCCAGCGCATCTCAATCGCCCGTGCCCTGGTCGTCAAACCGAAGCTGATCGTCATGGACGAGCCAACTTCGGCCCTCGACGTTTCCGTTCAGTCACAGATTGTCGAACTGCTGCGAGAGGTGCAACTTCGATACAACCTCGTTTACCTCTTCATCAGCCACGACTTGAAGGTCATTCGCGCGCTGGCACACGATCTGGTCGTGATGCATCACGGCACGGTGGTCGAACAGGGAGAAGCCCGAAAAATCTTCGAATCGCCGAAACACGAGTACACGCGCACGTTGATGGATGCGGCGTTTATGCGGGAGTTATAGGCAAAGGAAACTGGTTAACTTGTCAACCTGACACCCTTTCTTTACCGTCCGTTGACATGCTTTGAACAAGCCGGGCCCGGTCCCGCTCATAGCGACGTGTTAAACAAATGATTGAATTATTATACCAGTGTGTTTAAATACGCTGTATGGCTGAACGTGACGATACCTACTCAACACTCCTGCTAACCTCGATTCGGTTGTTCGGTCGCTACGGCTATGACGGCGTCACCATCCGCATGCTGGCGGGTGACGCCGGGGTCAACATCGCCGGTATCAAATATCACTTCGGCAGCAAAGATGGGCTTTACTTCGCAGCCATCGACCATATTGTGGCGGTGCTCACGCCGCGGGTCGACATAGTCGTCGGCTTAGCGGCGCAAGCTAAGACACTGGCGGGCGACGATCCCAAGCGTCGCGCTTTGTTGCTAACCCAACTCGTGCACACCGTGTTAGATACCTTTCTCGTCAATCCTGCGGTCCGTGAAGTTATCCCGTTTATTTTGCGCGAGATCTTTGTTCCCGGACCTGGCTTTGAACACATGTACGACGCAATACCGAGACGGGTGCACGAAACGTTTACCGAGTTGGTCGCATGGATTCTCGGTCTTGATAGTCAGTCGCCGACAACGATCATGCGCACGCATACAGTGATTGGTCAGTTGATTGTTTTTCACGTTGGCCGCGCGATTCTTACGCGTCGTTTGGGCGTAGACGACTACTCCGAAGACGACATCGGGCAGATAAAACAACAGGCCACACAATCGGTGTTGATGAGTCTGGGGTTACCACATGATTAACAAAAGGCTCGTGTGTGTATGTTTGCTTTTGCTGGGATGTGAGCAACCGCTTTCTGAGATACCGGCGTTGGGAACGCTGGAACGTGACCGAATCGAGCTAACGGCCGACAGCAACGAACCGATAATCGCGGTGTTGTTGCAAGAAGGCGACCCGGTTGAGATTGGCGACGCGATCGTCGACCAGGATTCCGCGCGTGCGCAAGCAGCACTCGCACAAGCGGTGGCTGAAGAAGCCGCTGCAGAAGCCGCCCTTGCGGAAGCGGAAGAGGGTCCTCGTGCACAAGAAATTCAACAAGGCCGCGCACGCCTGGAGGCGACTGAAAGTGCTCGACAAACGGCCAAGTTCGAACTCGATCGGCAGATTTCTCTGGTCGAGCGTAAATACTCCTCGCAAAGTCTGGTCGACATCCTGCGGGGGCGATACGAGGAAGCGATTGCACATGAAGCCGAAGCCGCAGCTGCGTTGGAACAACTGTTGGAAGGCACCCGTAACGAAACCGTGGATCAGGTCCGCAACCGGTTGGCGGCGGCTAGCGCAAACGTGCGGAATATGGAGATCAGCATAGAACGCGCAACTATTCGTAGTCCGGTTGTCGGCGTGGTGGAAGCGTTACCCTTCGAGATTGGTGAACGCCCGACGATGGGCGCCACGGTCGCCGTCGTGCTGGCTGGCGCACCGACATTCGCGCGCGTACATATCTCTGCCACGGTGCGAACTCGCGTTGGTAGTGGTACACGCGCTGAAGTGCGAATCGACGGTTATGAGCAGACCTTTCCGGCGCGGGTGCGTTGGGTGGCAGCGGCCGCGGCATTCACGCCTTACTTCGCTTTGAGCCAGCATGACCGTAGTCGGCTGAGTTATATCGCCGAGATCGATTTGCTCGGCGATGACGTACATCAACTGCCGGTCGGTATCCCGGTAGAAGTCACCTTTCCCGAGCTTGCGCCTTGACCATTGCCATTGAAACCCACGATCTGACCCGGCATTTCGGCGACCTGGTGGCCGTCGATCATGTCAACATGCAGGTGCCTAAGGGCAGTATCTACGGATTCCTCGGGCCGAATGGTTGTGGCAAGTCCACCACCATTCGCATGTTGTGCGGATTGCTGATCCCCACCGAGGGTGGTGCCAGCGTGCTCGGCATCGATGTACTCGATGATCCGGAAGCGGTGAAAAGCAAAATCGGTTACATGACCCAGAGGTTCTCGCTTTATGAAGACTTGACCGTACGCGAAAACCTGCAGTTCATGAGCGAAATCTACCAGATGTCGCGCACCGATCGTGCGCAACGCATCCGTGTGCAGCTGAAGAAGTTCGGGCTGGACGATCGGGCTCGGCAACTGGCCGGCACGTTGAGCGGTGGTCAGCGTCAGAGGCTCTCACTTGCCGCCGTGACGTTGCATGAGCCGGAGCTGTTATTCCTGGATGAACCAACCAGCGCCGTCGACCCGGAGAGTCGTCGTGAGTTCTGGGAGTTTCTGTTCGACATGGTCGATCGTGGTACCACGGTACTGGTCACCACCCATTTCATGGACGAGGCTGAACGCTGTCACGCGCTGGCGATATTGGATCAAGGCGTGCTTGTCGCCGATGGCTCGCCTAAACAGCTGATGGCGGAACTGCCGGCAAGCGTCGTTGAGGTCGCGAGTGACACAACCAGGATCGTGCGTGAAGTGTTGTTGGAACTTAGCGAAGTTATCGACGTAGCCCAGCTCGGCTCTCGCCTCCACGCGCTGGTGCAACCTGATGTGCAGAATCCCACAGCTTTCCTCGGTGCAGCGTTGGAACGCAAGTCCTTGCTGGCGAGTTTGAAGCTGGTTGCGCCTAATCTGGAAGACGTATTCGTCATGGCGACCCTCGGACGGGGAGCGGATCGGTGAGATTGCTTTCCGGAGCACGCATTCTCGCTATCGCCAAGAAAGAGTTTTTCCACCTGCGACGCGACCATCTGACCGCTGGCATGGTGGTTGGCTTGCCGATCATGATGACGTTACTTTTCGGCTATGCGATCAACCAGGACGTGCGCAACTTGAATGCCGGTGTTGTGGATGAAGCCAACACCAGCGCGTCAAGAGCGCTCATCGCCGACGCCGTGGCGACCCAGGTGATGCGCATTGTCAGCCGTGCCGGTAGCCCGCGTGAACTCGAGCAAATGATTGCTGCCGGGCGTATTTCCCTGGGGTTATATATACCGTCTGACTTCGAAGAACGGTTGGCGCAGTCGCGGCCACCCTTCGCACAACTGCTGATCGACGATAGCGACCCTATCGTACTCGGTGCTGCGCGCGGTCTGGCGCAGTTGCCAATCCGACAACAAGCTATCAAAAAAGATTCACCGGGAACGTTTGAGCTAAGGGCGCTGTACAACCCGGAACGTCGTTCGCCGGTATTCATCGTGCCGGGTTTGTGCGGCGTGATCTTGACACTTACGATGGTGCTCTTCACCGCCATCGCCATCGTGCGCGAGCGTGAACGCGGCAATCTGGAGCTTTTGATTACCACACCGGTGCAACCGCTGGAGCTGATGATTGGCAAGATCATTCCGTACGTGTTCATCGGCTACATACAGATATCGTTGATCCTGTTGTTGGGTGTGAGCCTCTTCGATGTGCCGGTGCGGGGTACGATGTTGGACTTCTACGTTGGCGCCGGTATTTTTGTCATCAGTACCTTAACGCTGGGACTGCTTATCTCGACGATTGCGGAAACCCAGTTTCAGGCATTCCAGTTGACCTTCATGTCATTCCTGCCACAGCTCTTGCTTTCCGGGTTCATGTTTCCGTTTGAAGGCATGCCGAGGGCCGCCCAGTATCTTGCAGAACTGTTTCCCCTGACGCACTTTCTCCGCATCGTGCGAGGCATTGTGCTGCGCGACGCGACGCTTTCGATGCTCACGAACGAAATTTGGCCATTGGTGCTGTTTTTCGTCGTAGTGATGGCACTGGCAACCGCGAGGTTCCGCAAGCGCCTGGATTGATCCGGCAGCGAAGCAATCCCTTCGCGCGGATGATTTACTCGAGTATTTCCACAGCGGATTGTATACAAACTAGTCGGCTGGCCGTGCCAAGGATGCCTGGGCCGCACGAATATGGCTGCGCATAATGGCCTCAGCCCAGACACTGTCACCCGCCCGAAGGGCACGTAAAAGCTCTTTGTGATGATGATGGGATTCCGCGATCCGTTCTAATGTGAACGTTGCCGCCGTTCGCACCTGCAACGCCTGCTCGACGAGTTTGGTCAGGATGCTCTGAAGTCGCGCGCTCCCGGATGCCTGCCAGATACTCGCGTGCACAACGGCGTTCAATCGTAAGAACTCCCGTGTCTTGACCGTTAACGGCTTTCTGCTCGCGAGAACGGCATCCATTTCTTCGATAGCCAGTTCAATTTTTTCTAATTCATTCAACGAGATACGACCGGCAGCACAAGCAGCCGCATGGCCTTCCAGAAGCGTTCGCAGAGCGAAGAGATCCTCCACGTCATCTTCTGGCCACTCCTTGACCCGGGCGCCCTGGTTACGGTGCATCTCGATGAGATCGTCCGCGACCAGTCGATTCAACGCAGATCTGATCGGGGTACGGCTTACGCCGCAGAATTCTACCAGCTCTGCTTCCTTGAGGTGGGTCCCCGGGGCGAACGCGCCGGACAAGATGCCTTCTCTGACTTTTACATAGGCGATTTCAACAGCGCGCGACATGACGCCTACCTCCTCAACGGCCCAAGGTACCTGGTTGAGAAATGTATACAATTTGCACGCTGTTAGCTATATTTCCGGTCTTATTCGGTCATCGCAACTAACAACTCCAGAACCTGTGACCGACTCGGAGAGGAAATAATCATGAATCGATCTACCTATCTGTTGCTGAGCGGCCTGATTTCAATGGCTGTCTGCATTCCGGAACCCGTGCACGCTCAGAGCGAAGGTGTGGCGATCATTGAGGAAGTCCTGGTTACGGCGCGACGACGCTCGGAGAGTGTACGCGACGTTCCAGGCACCGTGTCTGTCTTCACCGAATCCATGATCGAAGGTTCCGGGGTGGAACGTGTGGCGGATTTCATTAATCTCACGCCTGGCGTAAGCCTGGTGAATGCGGCGGAGGTGGGCGACACACAGGTTAATATTCGTGGCATCAACGGGGCCCGCGATGCAGAGAATAGCTTCGCCTTTATCGTCGATGGCGTGCTGCACACCAACCCGGCGGCTTTCAACCGTGAGTTTGTGGATTTACTTCAGATCGAAGTATTCAAAGGACCCCAGGGCGCAATCTACGGCCGCAATGCAGCGGCAGGTGCAATTATCGTTACCACCGCGCCACCCACCGAAGAACTCTCGGGGAAAATCAAATCCAGCATCGCTAACGACAACACCTATTTTGCCCAGGGAACGGTGAGCGGGCCGATCAACGACGACCTGCTTTTTCGACTTTCGGGCACGTGGCGCGATTCTGATGGATTTCACAGCAATAAATTTCGCGGTGGTGCGATCGTCGATCGGTTTGAAAACTTCGATATCGATGGGCGGTTGCTGTGGGAGCCGAACGACAGGCTGTCGGTCGACATGAAAGCACGATACGGTGAGGTGGACGCATCAGCTATCACCTTCAACGCGACGTTTCACCTACCCATTTTTGCCGCCGGTGCGAATGCGCCGAAGGCGGACGAGGATGTAAACGATCACAATTTTGTCTTCCAACCCAACATCAAATCGGACAATGATCAGGAAGCGTTGGAGCTGTCGATCAAAGTTGACTACGAGTATGACTGGGGCACGCTGACGAGTTGGCTCCTCTACAGTGACATCGAAAATGACTTCATCGCCGACGGAACCTCTGCAGCGTTTGGCTTTTTCAACAACGACGCCGCCTGCCTGCAATCGACGACGACGCTGAACGGCCTGGGTGTGACGTTGCCAGATCCGCAGATTCTGGGAACGACGCCGGTTGGAATCATCTTCACCCCGGATTTTTCCGGTTCGTTTTTCGGTCCCTATACGCCAACCACGTGCGACGGTATTCAGGAGCAGATACGTGATCAGGACGACATCAGCTTTGAGATACGATTAGCGTCCCCGGATGATCAGCAATTACGTTGGATGGGCGGCGTTTACTACCTGAACATCGACCGGCAGGTTGGGGTGTCACTGAACACGGACAGTGGTGGCCCACCGATACGTGGCCTGTTGCAGCCAACGGGTCCGAACCGAACCGAGGCGCTGGTTTACGACGACTTCGAAAGCGAAGTATTTGCCGTCTTCGGGCAGATCGAATACGACGTTACGGATCAAGTGGAAGTGTCGTTCGCGCTCCGTTACGACTCAGAGGAGCGTGACGTTCACAATCTGGTCCCAACCAATCTCGTCTCCACGGTCATCGACCTCAACTTCGACGGTATTTTCAATGATCCGTTGAATCCTGGTTTGAGCGATCTGATCAATCCGAGTGGGGTGATCCCCGACAAGAGCAAAACCTTCGAAGAGCTGCAACCGAAGATCGCCCTGACATGGGACGTCAATGAAGACCTGACGTTATTTGGCAGCTGGGGTAAAGGCTTCAAAGCGGGCGGCTTCAACAACCAGGGTAGTGCTGCGACGGTGAACATCTTCATCAACGGATTCATCAACGGTTTTTCATCCGTTCCGTTTTTTGACGT
>SMWK01000188.1 GCA_004356895.1 Gammaproteobacteria bacterium | reverse complement strand
AGTTCGACGGTAAGACCGTGCTGATTGAAGCCGGTACCATGCTCGATGAGGCCTGGGTCGAACAGCTTGATAATCTTGGCTTGGACGAAATCATCGTTCGCTCGGCCATAAGCTGTAAAACGCGTTTTGGGGTTTGTGGGAAGTGTTATGGACGTGACTTGGCTCGCGGGCACCAGGTAAACGCGGGTGAAGCCGTCGGTGTCATTGCTGCACAATCTATCGGTGAGCCGGGAACGCAGCTTACGATGCGCACGTTCCACATTGGTGGTGCTGCGTCACGAGCGACGGCCATCGACAGCGTCCAGGTCAAGCACGGCGGTGGCGCTCGTCTTCACAATCTGAAGACGGTTACTCGCGAAAACGGTGAACTCGTTGCGGTGTCCCGATCGGGAGAGATTGCGATTGCCGATGAACACGGCCGCGAGCGCGAGCGTTACAAGCTGCCGTATGGTGCAGTCATAACTATCTCAGACGGAGATACGGTGGAACCCGGACAGATCATTGCCCAGTGGGATCCCCATACTCACCCGATCGTTACCGAAGTATCAGGTACGGTGGAATTGGAGGATATGGAGGAAGGCCTGTCCATCAACCGTCAGACCGATGAACTTACGGGGTTGACCAATATCACCGTGCTCGATCCAAAGGACCGGCCGAGCGCCGGCAAAGACCTCCGTCCGGCTGTGCGCCTGGTCGACGACAAAGGCAAAGAAATTGTGTTGCCTGGCAGCGATGTACCTGTACACATCTTCCTGCCACATGACGCCATCCTCAATCTCGAGGACAAAGAGAAGGTCGGAGTAGGCGATATCATTGCCCGAATTCCTCAGGAAGGCTCCAAGACTCGGGATATCACCGGTGGTCTACCGCGAGTGGCCGACCTCTTCGAGGCGCGCAAGCCGAAGGAGCCGGCTATTCTGGCGGAAGCAACGGGCACAGTTAGCTTCGGCAAGGAGACCAAGGGTAAACGCCGGTTGGTCATCACCCCTGCCGAAGGCGACCCGGTAGAAAATCTCATTCCGAAGTGGCGCAATATCGGCGTGTTCGAAGGCGAACATGTGGAGCGTGGTGAAGTGGTCTGTGAGGGACCGCCAAATCCCCACGACATCCTGCGCCTGAAGGGCGTACCCGAACTTGCGAAGTACATCATCAACGAGATCCAGGAGGTTTACCGTTTGCAGGGTGTGACCATCAATGACAAACATATCGAGGTCATTGTCCGGCAGATGCTGCGTAAGGCGGAGATCGTGAGCGCCGGAGAGTCTGATCTGATCCGGGGTGAACAATTGGAGTACACCAGGGTCACCGTCATCAACGAAGCGCTCGAAGCGGAAGGTAAGGAACCTGCGACATTCCAGCGTGTACTGTTGGGTATTACCAAGGCATCCCTTGCAACGGAGTCGTTCATTTCGGCGGCATCCTTCCAGGAGACCACGCGCGTGTTGACGGAAGCTGCGGTGACCGGTAAACGCGATTACCTGCGAGGTTTGAAGGAAAACGTGGTGGTAGGGCGGCTGATTCCTGCGGGTACCGGGCTTACGTACCATAGCGAGCGTAAGCGCAGACGCGAAGAGGAGATCGCTGCCAGGCTTGTCAAACAGCAAGGGGCTACAGCGGACGAGGTAGAGAAGGCCCTGTCCGAGGCTCTCAGCGGTACTGATTGAGTCAGCGGCTTGGGTTAAGGAGCCCTCAGCGGCTTGGGTTAAGGAGCCTTCAGTGGTAACGGCCGGATATCTCTGTCCGGTCGTTGCTTTAGCCAACTAACATCATTAGAATCGCGCGTCCGATTTTAGGTCGGCGTTTTTTTAGCCGGAATACGCAACGGAGCAACAATGGCGACCATCAGCCAGCTAGTAAGAAAGCCACGTAAACGCAAGGTCGACAAGAACATCGTGCCTGCGCTGCAAGGCAGCCCTCAGAAACGTGGAGTCTGTACGCGCGTTTATACGACAACACCTAAAAAGCCGAATTCAGCATTACGCAAAGTCTGCCGTGTGCGGCTGACCAATGGTTTTGAAGTAACTTCGTACATCGGCGGCGAAGGCCACAATCTGCAGGAACACTCGGTGATCCTTATCAGAGGCGGCCGAGTCAAGGATTTACCGGGTGTGCGCTATCACACTGTGCGTGGCACTCTGGATACCTCAGGGGTCGCGGATCGTCGGCAGAGCCGTTCCAAGTATGGAACTAAGCGGCCTAAATAATAGTCCAAGCGAATAGTTAGTTTCCGCCCAGAATGGGCACGAACTAGTTAACAATTAACTCAACGAGTGCCGACGGGCACTCCTCCAAGTAAGGCCCCGGATCAAGCTCGGGGGCGAACCTGAAGCAAAGGAGCGGACATGCCAAGACGTCGCATCGTCGCAAAGCGCGACATACTCCCAGATCCCAAGTACAACAACCAAACGGTTGCCAAGTTCATCAACCATGTGATGGTCAGTGGTAAAAAGGCGGTCGCCGAACATATCGTTTACGGTGCCCTTACGCGCATCGAGGATCGCTCTAATCCCGATCCGGTAGAGGTTTTTGAAAAGGCGCTGGAAGCTGTCGCGCCATTTGTCGAAGTGAAATCCCGCAGAGTGGGCGGCGCTACCTATCAGGTGCCAGTTGAGGTGCGGCCCTCACGGCGTCAGGCACTCGCGATGCGCTGGTTGGTGGATAGCGCGCGTAAGCGCGGCGAGAAATCCATGGCCGCGAGACTCGCAGGAGAGCTGATGGATGCGGCCGATGGCCGTGGATCCGCAGTAAAGAAACGCGAAGATACACACCGAATGGCAGAAGCCAACAAGGCTTTCTCGCACTACCGGTATTAACTTCTATCCTTCCATCAATTCAGGTTTAGTTAACGGAGAGCACGATGGCTCGTACGACCCCCATTTCCCGATACCGCAACATCGGCATCGTGGCACACGTGGATGCGGGTAAAACCACTACCACCGAGAGGGTGCTTTTTTACACCGGTCTTTCTCACAAGCTTGGTGAGGTTCACGACGGGGCTGCCACCATGGATTGGATGGAGCAAGAGCAGGAACGTGGCATCACCATTACCTCTGCCGCGACCACTTGCTTCTGGGCTGGCATGAACCAGCAATTTGACGAGCACCGCATCAACATTATCGATACCCCCGGTCACGTGGATTTCACCATTGAGGTCGAGCGCAGCTTGCGGGTGCTCGATGGAGCCGTAGTCGTCTTTTGCGGCACCTCCGGTGTAGAGCCCCAGTCCGAAACGGTCTGGCGCCAGGCTAACCGTTATGAGGTACCGCGCATCGTGTTCGTCAATAAGATGGACCGGGCCGGGTCTGAGTTCCTGCGTGTGGTCGATCAGATCAGAGATCGTCTCGGTTCTAACCCAGTACCCGTTCAGCTCCCCTACGGCGCGGAAGAAAACTTCAAGGGTGTGATAGATCTCATTCAGATGAAAGCCATTCTCTGGAACGAGGATGATCAGGGCCTCAGTTACGATCTCAGCGACATCCCGGAAGAAATGCTGGCGGATGCCGAACATTGGCGGGAACAAATGGTGGAAAGTGCCGCCGAAGCCAATGAGGAGCTGCTGGAGAAGTACCTGGAAGAGGGTAGTCTCTCGGAGGAAGATATTCGCCAAGGGCTGCGCCTACGTACAATCGCCAATGAGATTGTACCGGCGCTATGCGGCTCGGCTTTCAAAAACAAAGGTGTGCAGGCGTTGCTGGATGCGGTAATCGATTACCTGCCCGCGCCGACCGAGGTCAAACCTATCGAAGGCATTCTCGAAGACAAAACTATGGGAACTCGGGAAGCGAACGACGACGCGCCCTTCGCGGCGCTGGCATTTAAAATCGCCACCGATCCGTTCGTTGGCACGTTAACCTTCTTCCGGGTCTACTCGGGTGTTTTGAACTCTGGAGACCAGGTGTACAACCCGGGGAGATCCAAGCGCGAGCGTGTAGGCCGGATGGTGCAGATGCACTCCAACAACCGCAACGAGATCAAAGAGGTGCGGGCAGGTGACATCGCTGCGGCCATCGGGCTGAAAGATGTGACCACCGGAGATACGTTGTGTGCCCAGAGTGACATCATCACTCTGGAGAGAATGGTTTTTCCGGAGCCGGTGATTTCGGTTGCCGTAGAACCGAAGTCGGTGCCGGACCAGGAGAAGATGGGCGTCGCGCTCGGCAAGTTAGCGCAAGAAGACCCGTCTTTTCGCGTGGAAACGGACCAGGAGTCCGGCCAGACCATCATTTCGGGCATGGGCGAGCTGCATCTGGACATTATCGTCGAGCGCATGAAGCGGGAATTTGGCGTTGAGGCCAACGTCGGCAGGCCTCAGGTGGCGTATCGGGAGACTATTCGTACCACCGTCAACCAGGAAGGTAAGTTCGTCCGCCAGAGTGGTGGCCGGGGTCAGTACGGACACGTATGGCTCAAGTTAGAGCCAATTACGGAAGAGGATGGTGACAGTTACGAGTTTGTCAACGAGATCGTTGGTGGTGCAGTGCCGCGCGAATACATCCCGGCGGTGGACAAGGGTATCAAGGAGCAGTTGCAGAACGGGGTGATTGCGGGTTACCCGCTGATCAACATTCGGGCAACACTGTATGACGGCTCCTTCCATGAGGTGGACTCTTCAGAAATGGCGTTCAAGATTGCCGGGTCCATGGCGCTCAGAGATGGTGCCCGTGCCGCGAAACCCGTGTTGCTAGAGCCGATTTTTGCGGTTGAGGTTGTCACACCGGAACAATACATGGGTGAAGTTGTGGGGGATTTGAACCGGCGCCGCGGCATCATCCTCAGCATGGACGAAAATCCCGCGGGTAAGATTATCCGGGCGAATGTTCCGTTGGCCGAGATGTTCGGCTACGCAACGGATTCGCGATCAGCTACTCAAGGTCGCGCAACCTTTACCATGGAATTCGTCAAGTACGCGGAAGTGCCGAACAACATTGCTGAAGGTATCATCAATCGCTAGGCGAGTTCGCCAGACTATTCAAAAACTGTTGTTGGACAAGGGCGTTAACAATGGCCAAAAAGAAATTTGAGCGGACGAAGCCGCACGTAAATGTTGGCACGATTGGCCATGTAGACCATGGTAAGACGACGTTGACGGCGGCGATGACGAAGGTGTGTGCGGCGGCGTTTGGTGGCGAGATAAAAGATTT
>SMWK01000187.1 GCA_004356895.1 Gammaproteobacteria bacterium | reverse complement strand
CTGCGTCGGGCAATCGCTCCGATCCATCGTTGTCCTCAACCATGGCTTTGATATCAACCTGACCAAGCTTGTGGGTGCCCGGCACCACCCAAAGACAGTTGCCCAGCGTGCTGGGATAAAGCTGCACCTGAAAGTTGAAGCCGTGTATCCCTTCATCCCAGTTGGGAGAATCCCAATAGGTGAGCCCGTCCTGATGCCAGGCAACTGATCCGCCCAGACCAGGCTGTTTTATGAAAATAGCATCGTTGAACGGGGTGAAGTCCGCGCCGTTAATGCTCTCGGCAACCGCCAGCAGTTGTGGATGGCCGTACAACCTGAGTCCCGAATCCATGGTCTGACACATCCCGAACATCATGTAGATCACCTCAATCGGGGCATTCTCAGGAGGAACCGGCTCCGCCATCTTCACCGGATGGCGACCGCCATTGAGTGTTGTGCCGCCCACGGGATCGCTCAATGGTGGCACCCAGATGTAGGTATCGCGCTCGAATTCCAGACCCAATGCAGGTCGACCCCTGGCATCCACCTCGGCACCAGAGCTGACCGGTGCGCGCTCCAGCATGTTATCGATACCACCACGTAACTCCTGAAGCTCTGCGGCGTCGATTACGCCCTCAAACACATAAAACCCGTACCGCCAGTACGCATCAAGAATTTCCTGGCAGAGCTTCCCATCGTCGTTGAACCGCAGGGATCCTCGGTTGCCGAGAGCCAACGCGCGACCTTTACCTTCGAGCATGTACTGGGCCATGTCAGTCAAATGCTCTACTGCGGTGGGTTCGTTTGTCTCAACTGGCTCAGCCATGCAGGTGATTGCCTCGAATCAAAACAGGCCTCCAGCATAAACCTGATCGGCGAGAAATGGGGCACAATAATTGGATTGCTCAGTTTGTCACTTGAGTACGCTGTTTAGCGCGTTTATGGTTGGCGCTCGCTTACATGTTCTGGAGGAGGGCCCAAAACTGGCAGAAACAGACCCTATTCGTAGCGTCGGCTTCACGACCAAGGTCACCTTTGGGATCGGTCAGGTAGCCGAAGGCATCAAAAATACCGCATTCGCTCTGTTCCTGTTATTTTTCTATGTACAGGTGCATGGGTTGTCACCGTCACTGGCGGGCACAGCTCTATTCATTGCGCTCTGTTTTGACGCAGTATCCGATCCCATCGCCGGATACCTTTCAGACACCTGGCGATCGCGCTGGGGTCGCCGCCACCCGTTCATGTATGCCTCAGCAATTCCTCTCGCCGTTGCGTTCTATTTCACGTTCGTGCCGCCCGAAGGGCTCAGCCAAATGGAACTTTTTACCTGGTTGACGATATTTACCATCCTCACACGCGCGGCGATGACGTTGTATCACGTTCCGCACATTGCTCTGGGTGCAGAATTGTCTGAAGACTACGAAGAACGTACGACCATCGTCGGCTACCGCACAGCGTTCGGGATTGTAGGAAGCTTGCTCGTATACGGATCCGTCACCTTGTTTTTTCCTGAGAGCGAAGACGGTGTCCCGGGTCAGCTCGACAACTTAAACTATCCAAGTTTCGCAACCGTGTGTGCGATTGTTATGTGGGTGACTATCTGGATCTCAGCAATCGGCACCCACAAGGAGATCAAACATCTACCGCAACACGGTGCCCCTCAGGAACCATTTGCTCTGAGGGTGGTATTTAAGGAAAGCTGGCTCGCCCTGCAAAACTCGAACTTCCGGGCATTGTTCCTCGCAGTGCTGGTGTCTTTCGTAATGGCCGGTGTCACCGTGTCACTCAATCTGTTCATTTTTACGTTTTTCTGGGAACTCGATGCCTCAGCGCTGCAGATTGTTCTGATCGTATACCCCGTTGGCATTCTCCTCGGTACCCCGTTAACCCGCTATTTCCATCGGATATTCGACAAAAAACCGGCGGTAGTTTGGGGTACGGCTTGGTGGGCAGCCTTGCAATTTCTCCCCGTGACACTGCGGCTACTGGGCTTTTTCCCAGACAACGACTCGCTATTGCTTCTTCCTATCCTGGTGGGAGTTGCGTTCGTTCAAGGCATGGGCGTGAGTCAGGGAATCGTGTCGTTCGGGTCGATGGTGGCCGACATCGTGGACGAACACGAGCTGCAAACCGGGCGCCGACAGGAAGGGATATTTTTTGCAGCCGTATCCTTTGCCGCTAAAGCCACTGCCGGTTTTGGTGGGCTGGTCGCTGGTTTCGGGCTCGAGCTGATTAACTGGCCCACCGGACCCGAGATTCGCACCGCTTTGGACGTGCCACCGGAGACCTTGATAAACCTCGGGCTGCTGTATGGCCCCGGAGTTGCCATATTCGGTTTCACAGCAGTGTGGCTGTATACGCGTTACGGATTGAATCGCGAAAAACACGCAGCGATTTTGAGCGCATTAAAAGTCAAACGAGCGGAGCGTAATCGCGCGCAGAAAACAGGGGAACACGGGGAAGCTCAGGTCTGACTGAACTGAATTGGTCAGAGCCCGACGAGTTCGGCGGACACATCCCATAAACGGGTCGCAGCCATATCGTCGCGGCCGGCGCGGCTCGCCTGCTCTTCCCTGCAGTCTGAAAAATATTCACCCGTAACAGCCGCGAGCTCTGGTCGAGTCGCAACATAAGTCTGGGTTGCGGCACCCTGAGCAACTGTCTTACTGAACGGTATAAAAAACGGTTTGATGAGCATCTGCAGGAACGGATTGATGTGCCGACCCAGGTTGGTTTGAATAACACCAGGATGTACCGAATTTGCCGTGGCTTTATTCTGCAGCCGTTTAGCAAGCTCGCGGACGAATAACACATTAGCCAACTTGGATTGGCAATAAGCGCGCATCGAACTATATCCGCGTTCGCCTGACAGATTGTCGAAGGCGATACCAGATGCTTGCCGATGGCCAGAGCTGCTGACCACAACAACGCGCCCCATCTTTGCGGCTTCGACCCGATCCTTGAGCAGATTGACGAGGAGAAAGTGGCCCAGGTGATTAGTCGCAAACTGCAACTCGATACCATCCGCCTGTTCGAGCTTCGGCACCAGCATGATTCCAGCGTTAGCGATCAATATGTCGATGGGTTTACCCATCTCGCGAATTGTGGCTGCGCAGGTTCGCACGTTCTGCTTGTCTGTAAGCTCGCAGGCAAGCGGCGTTGTCTCACCTGTAATCGCTGCACACGCCTGCGTGGCTTTATCCAGTGTTCTTGCGGTACCGATCACGTGAGCACCGCGCAAGGCCAACACCCGCATGGTCTCTTGACCGATCCCCGAGTTCACCCCCGTAACAAGCGCAGTCTTCCCGCTGAGATCGAGACCGTCCGTAACTTGTTCGGCTGTAGAGTTACGTCCATAGGTTGGCATGTTCTTCCCCATTGCTTGCTGATCGATTGAATTCTCCGCGCTACCACGCACTAGCGAGTATAGTCTGTAATATATTGGGGGGAGTTTCCGTTGAAAACAAAAAACTTAATAATTGCGGTTACCGCACTATCAGTTATGGCCGTATTGGCCTGGCTATTGATTTCAACAGATCCGCAAGAACCAACACCAATAACTTCCATTACAGCAGTCGAGACAGCAGCCGAGTTAAATACGGCAATCCTGGATGATGATCGTATCAAGCGAGCGTTAACCGAAGAACCAGGGGAGTGGCTAACATACGGCCAGACATTCGAGGAACAACGATTTTCCAAGCTCACCCAGATCGACCGAGACACTGTCAGTGGTTTAGGTCTTGCCTGGTTTAAACCTTTAGGCGGAAGACATCGCATACAGAATACGCCCCTTGTGATCGACGGCGTTATGTATGTCTCGGATCCGTGGAATGTAACCTACGCCCTCGACGCAACGAGCGGCGATGAAATCTGGGTCTTCGATCCGCAGACGCGCCGGGAATTTGTTCGTTACGCCTGTTGTGGCAGCCCGATGAACCGAGGCCTTGCGGTGTACGAAGGCCGGGTTTTTATCGCCACTTTCGACGGCCGCCTGGTCGCAGTCAACGCCGCAACTGGTAAAAAAATCTGGGATGTCGACACATTCCACCCATCAGCTGGCAGCCCATTTACGATTACTGGTGCGCCGCGTGTTGGCGGTGGCAAAGTTTACATCGGTCAAAGCAGTTCGGAGTATGGCGTACGTGGATACGTAAGTGCTTACGATACCGAAACTGGTGAATTGGCATGGCGATTTTACCTGGTGCCCGGTGACCCGTCTCTACCATTTGAACATCCGGAACTCGAATTAGCAGCCGAAACGTGGACGGGTGAGTGGTGGAAATTCGGTGGTGGTGGCACGGTCTGGAACTCCATTGTCTACGATCCTGACCTCCACACCGTATACCTTGGTGTCGGCAACGGTGCGCCCTGGCCAAGAGATATTCGCTCTCCGGGGGGTGGGGACAATTTGTTTCTAACGGCCATTGTCGCGCTCGACACCGATAACGGCCGCATGAAGTGGTATTACCAGACCGTTCCGGGCGACAACTGGGATTACAGTGCCGCCATGGATATGGTGCTGGCTGACATGGTAGTCGACGGCGTAGAACGCAAAGTGTTGATGCAGGCGCCGAAGAACGGTTTTTTCTACGTGCTTGATCGTAGCGACGGTACGTTGTTGCGCGCGAACCCCTTTGGGACCATCAACTGGGCAACCCATGTGGATATGGAAACCGGGCGGCCGGTAGAAAATCCCGAACTGTATTACGAGGACGACGCCAAATGGGTTCTTCCCGGGGCCGGTGGCGCGCACAACTGGCAAGGAATGTCGTACGACGCAAGTCGCGGCATCATGTATCTCCCAACCCACGATTTACCCTTTTTCTACGCGCTTCCCGAAGAGTTTGCCAAAACCGGGATCTTCAAAATTAATAAGGTGGGGATGTCCCTCGGTGTTGCGATCGGTTCCTATCGAGAACGGCTGGTCGAAGCAGCAGCGCCTCGACCCGAGATTACCGCCTTCCTGAAGGCATTTGATCCTCTCTCTGGCGAAACGTTGTGGGCAGTAGAAAACGAAACCACTGGTAATAGTGGCGTGCTGGCAACCGCTGGTGGCGTCTTGTTTCAGGGCGACAGTAGTGGCTCGATCAAGGCATACAACACAGATAACGGTGAACTGCTCTGGCAATACCATACCGACGGTTACGTTTCAGCGAATCCAATCAGTTATGAAGTGGACGGCG
>SMWK01000186.1 GCA_004356895.1 Gammaproteobacteria bacterium | reverse complement strand
TGCCAACACTGCGTGCTCGCGCCGGCCACCACCCTGCGTGAACCAACGGCCGAGGAGTTCTTCGGTCTTCCCTGCGTTGTAGTTGTTCGATGTATCGAAAAAATTCAAGCCCGTGTCCATGGCATAGTCGAGAATCTCGAAGCTGTCCTCTTCGTTGGTTAGCCAGCCAAAGTTCACGGTACCCAGTACCAGAGGACTGATGTTGAGTCCGGTACGACCGAGTTTTCGATATTCCATTGGCGTTCACCTTTCAGGTTGTTTAGCGGTTCCGACCGATATTGCCAAATCGGCGCGTACTCTAGTAAGCGGTCTCATTTTGGGACCGCTTCTAACAGTTTTCTAACTGTCGCGTTTTGCGCCAGTACTTGAGCGATCAGCGCGTGACCTGACGGGCTTGTGTGTGCGTCCAGCGGAAACAGGTACAGCGGCCTCGCATCTGGTTGTGCTTCGAATATCGGCGTGGCGTCGACAAACTCAATACCGACGCGCGCCATCTCGGAGGCCACAGTGCGGTTGACCGATTGGCGAATCGGTTCGTTGATCTGGGAGGCATCCGGGATGAACACCACGACAACCGGCACATTTTCTCGAATCGACCAGGCGGCCAGCTTATCAACCGCTTCGCCGAAGACTCGGTAAAGTCCGGGATCCATTGATCCTGTTTGCAACCGATAGAAAATGTGATCAGGTTTTCGCCCGCCAATGTAGTTCTTTCGCTCTTCGATCCCAGCAAGATATTCGTACCCTCGTCGGTGGCGGTAACGGGCCTCGAGTCGGGTCATCAGGTTGCGGATGACGTTCCATAGCGCAGACGCGGTGAAATCGTCATGGACGCGTTGCTCGAACGGGTTGTGAGGAATCACAGTTTGTGGGTGGCCGGGGACGCTCAGATCATCCAGGTAAAATCCGATGATCACCAGGTCAGGCACCAGGTCCACGACCCGGTTGTTGAGAACTTCCAGATAGTGCCAGAAGTTGTAGGAACCTACGCCTAGATTCAGCACTTCAACGTTCTTGTGTGTTTCGCGTAACATGGATTCGAGCTGCTTGACATAACTGTCCTCCAGTTCGACGCCTATGCCGAAGGTAAACGAATCACCTATCGCAACGATGCGTTTGTTGTTGCGTTTGTCGGTAAATGGAGCGTCACGTGCCCCTTGCGGATTGATGGAAATGTCTTCCCCCAACATACCCTGACCGACGCTTCCAGGTGCAAGCTCAAAACCGTATGTGTCGGACGGTTGGTGAATTTGCACGAGTCCGGGTTGTGCCATCGCTGGGGACAAGACACGCACACATACTTCCGCAAGGCTCATGGCCAACAAGCAGGAGGTGAACACTAGAACTGAATTGCCGGGACCCAGGTGTAGAGCCAACCGCAAGCCGCCCGCCGTCATCAGACCGATCGCCAGCGGATCGATTCGATTGGAGGATAACGTTATGCCAAACAATTCGAACTGGTAGCCACCGGTGACGATCAGCGCGAGGATCAACGTAATGAAATACACGATGGCGACGTTCAGTAACGGTGTGATAGAGCGCAGGAGCATTCTTATTACCATCAACTTTTATCGACCCTTCGACTGAGGGTGAACGTTGCCTTCCGTCACATGCTTACGGCTCAGCTTTCTTGTCGCGTTTTGCGTTTGACCCGCTCGGAATGTAACGCAGAACGCCGATTCAGATAGGGATCATCCGGATTGCCAGGTCCGTAGTGGCGCCCCATTTCGCTGCGCGGATCGGTTGCGAACAGATGGCCGGCGCCTTTGCATATCTTGAAACCGAGAATGTCCTGTAACTCCCGCGGAAACGTCATCATGCGCTCGGGGTGTACCCCCAACATGAGATTTTCCTGCTGCCGCATGGAACCGCTACAGTAGTTGATCGTGAGTGCTACACGGTCGGTGTCGGTGGCGTTCTTACCGGCGCCGTGATAACAAGTGCCTAACACGAAGGCGATGCTGCCTGCTGGCATTTCGACGGGAATCGCATCGTATTTTTCATTCAATACCGGGTCATGGTCCCAGTTGTTGCTTTCGGGGACGACCATTGTCGCGCCTGATTCAGCAGTGAAATCGCTGATAGCCCACATCGTATTGCACACCAGGTTAGGATGCGGTCTCGGAAATGCATACACACCGTCGTCAACGTGTAACGGTTGGGCATCTTCTCCCGGCCCGATGATGGCTGTGCCCATCGTTGAGAGTAAGAAGCCATCGCCAAGTAGCTTGGGCAGCACGGCCATAATCCATGGATGGGTTGCTACCCGCTGCCAGATATCGCCGTCGTTGAGAACGTCGAACCAGCGGCGCGTTACATAACCGGAAAACGGTGCGGGGGCGAGATCGCCACCGGGACGCACTTGTTCGAGGTGCTCGAACTCCTCCAGAAGCGCAGAGCGAAAATCCCGGTCGATGGCGCCTTCCATGATGGAGTATCCCTGCTTCGCGACTTCGTCGGCGTGATGTTGCTGCTCGGATTGTGTTAGTTCGCGCATCTTATCTCCTGCTGCAGACGAATAGAGTATATTCGGTTGCAGCGGACGCCGTAGTGGTCCCTGCTACACCTTCCATGATCATGGCGGGGTGGGGTTAAACGATAAACATCGATAAGCGACATCGCCGCAACTTCATGTGTTAGCGCGATTAGCGACAAACGGAAGGTCACATACGATTGCAGATCGTTCTCCATCCGGCGTGATAATACGCATCCGGGTCTCTGGTTCTGCGTAGGAAATCTCCAGAAACAGGTATGCTAAATTCTTATCCAGGGCTGGTGAATAGACACAGCTTGTTAATTCGCCAACTTGGGTATCGCCATCGAAGACAGTCCAACGATGTTCGTTTACGGCGATAGGATCACCATCAATCAGCGCGCCTTTGAGTTGCCTGGTTAATCCGGTTTCGTGAAATTTCCTCAGTGATGACTTGCCAACAAAGTCGACCGCTTGATCTAAATCTACGAATTTGCCGAGGCCTACCTCAAACGGGTTTGTCGAAAGGTTCATGTCGTTGTGATAGGAAAGCAGGCCCGCCTCCATTCTCTTAATCTGGGAAGGTGCAGCGGGTGTGATCCCATGATCGCCACCCGCGGCCATAACACGTTCCCACAACTCGTCGCCTCGTGAGGCGTCACGAAGAAAAATTTCGTAGCCACGTTCGTTGCTCCAGCCGGTACGCGAAACGACCACGGGAATCCCATCGATTTCCGTCTCCCGAAACCAGAAGTACTTCAGATCAAGCACCCAGGCACCGCTCAATGTCCGCATGACTTCGGTCGCCTTCGGCCCCTGTAACTGCAACGGCGAGACATCCGGTTCCGTGATGTCGATATCCAGGTTCAGGCCGTGTGCCACACCTTGTGCCCAGAGTAATACGTCTGAATCGGCGAGTGAGAACCAGAAGCGGTCTTCGTCGATCCGGAATAACACAGGATCGTTGATCATCCCGCCAGCCTGGTTGACCAGCGGTACGTATTTCGCCTGGCCGACATGATGTTTCGCCAGATTACGCGGGGTCAGTAGGCGAACGAAGTCGTAAGCATCTGGACCGGAGATCTCCACTTGCCGCTGACACGCCACATCCCAAAGGACGACGTTGCTGACGAGGCTCCAGTATTCCGCCTCAGGACTTTCGTAGTAAAGCGGCATGTAGATGTGGTTGTATACCGAGAACGCATTACAACCCCAGCGTCTGGTTGCTTCGTAGAACGGTGATTTGTGAACCCGGCTGCCAAACGAGATGCTGGCTGACGGATGAACTGCTGACATTTGCCTGCCTGAACCAGAAGAGAGTTATAGATTCTAGCGAGCAGGTTGGGCCATCGAGCTGATCATTTCTCACCCCCAGGTTTGCTCCATTCACGTACATGACGATCGATGCGGACTAACGCCGCCTGGCTGTTAGTCTGATGCATAATTTTCACTCATCCGCAAGAATTCTTCAGCGGTACCGTACTGAAGGCAACGCTACAATTGACTGCACAGACCTTGAGAATCGTGCTGAAATTATGCGAATTGACCGGACAGGACACAGTGTATGCGTTGCCTATGATCTTTGCAGACAAGCTTAAGACCCAGTTTGTAGTTACCAGCGAACTGACTCCGCCAAAAGGCACAAATCTGGATGGACTGCTCAGCACGGCAAGCGCGCTCAGGGAGTGTGTTGACGCAATTAACGTGACTGACTCCCACTCCGCGCGTATGAGCATGTCTCCACTCGCGGCCGCACATTTGCTCATCGACGAGGGGATTGAACCGATCCTGCAGTTGGTCACCCGTGATCGCAATCGTATTGCGTTGCAAAGCGACATGCTTGGGGCGTTTGCGCTCGGCATTCGCAACCTCGTGTGTATGGGTGGTGATTCGCCTGCGGTTGGAGATCATCCGGATGCGAAGCCGGTGTTTGACCTTGCGACCACAGAACTCATTGGTGCTGCCCGTTGTCTCAACAAGGGTATGGATTTAGGTGGATGTGAGCTCAAAACTCCCACTAACTTCTGTATCGGAGCGGTGGTTAATCCAGGCGCCAGCGATTTGGCTATGGAAATCTCACGGATGGAAGAGAAGGTGGCTGCTGGAGCCAGCTTCTTTCAGACCCAAGCCGTCTACGACATTACCGCTTTTGAGGATTTCCTTGCTGGCGTGCGGCACTTGAACGTAGCCATTATTGCAGGCGTCATGCCGATCAAGTCGGTAAAAATGGCGCTTTACGCCAACGAAAAAATACCGGGTATAACAATTCCTGAAGATCTGATTCGCCAGATCGATCAAGCCGACGACGTGGCAGCAACGAGCATCCGTCTGGCTGCGGAAACGGTGGCAGCTCTCAGAGGAGTGTGTGCGGGCGTCCATCTGATGACGCTTGGTGCAGAGCAGCGGATTCCTTACATACTCGAAAGCGCAGGGCTCTAACCCGAATAGGCACCCTCGCTTTTACGGCGTAGTTTAGGGATCTGATCGTCGTTGCTCATTTCAGCGAGTAGCCAGCTGCGAAACGCCTTTATGCGTTTGTTGTTTGACCGTTGTTCCCGACAGGCGAGGTAATAGTCGCCGCGTGGATAGACGCGGCGGTTGGGAAAAGGCTCAACCAGCAACCCGGCGTCCAATTCGGCATCTACAAACGGCTCCATCCCGAGAGCAACACCCACACCCTGCTCTGCGGTGTGCATTGCGAGCTCGTAGCTGTCGAGTTGCAACCCGGAATCAGGATCAACACCCTGTACATCATTTTCCGCCAGCCATACGTGCCAGTCTTCGGCTGACGGATAAACCTGCACTATCGTATGTTGCGAGAGGTCGCTCACGTGCTCGAAAGGAC
>SMWK01000185.1 GCA_004356895.1 Gammaproteobacteria bacterium | reverse complement strand
GCAACAACCCGCACAATCCGATGTATGGGCTTGCCCGTGCGGGATCCGACGGATCACTGCTCACCCTCATCGGATCCGAGAATTCGGATTCCGGTGGTAACTCCATGGCCCCTGCCATGATGATCGATCTCTCGATCCGACCCACCAAGGTGGACCGACCGAGTGATGTAACCGGATTGGTCGACGTCGGGGATCTCGTCAGCGTATTTAGCCAGGAAGATGCCGTCGCCGTGATGGAGTCGATCTATCGAATCAGCGACCAGAAGATGATTGACGTCGACAACGGTCAGAGCATCTCGGCGGATGATGTCCTCAAGGATCTCGTTCGCTGCGGGTACCTGAAGAGTGCGGACCTCGCGGATCGTTTCGGCGATCCCAGCACGCTGGATCCAGCGGGCGACCCCCTAATCGTCGGTCCCACAGGAATTTTCAGCAGCGCCGAGTTCAATTCCGGGGATCGTAGCGCGAGAGAATTCCAAAAAACCGCCTCTGTGATGAAAATGGTGATTAACGGTTTTGCCGGTGCCGGTACCATCGAGATGGGTGGATACGACTACCACGGCGGCGCACGAGCCGAAGGCGAAGTGAAAGACTTCCGCGCTGGACAGTGTATGGGCGCCTGCCTCGAGTATGCAGCCATCGTCGGCACCCCGTTAATGTTGTATGTGATGTCCGACGGTTCGCTCTCATCAGACGGGACAATCGACAACAGCATCGACGGGCGTGGCAAGGGTGAGTGGACCAGCGACAACAGTTCCACTGCCGCACCGTTTTTCCTCGTATACAACCCGACAAGGCAGGCAACCGTTATCGGCGCCACGCCAGAACTGCAGGCGATCCATCAACAGATCGGCTACATGCGTATGGATGGATCAGTAGAAACGGCAAGCACTCCGGCAGCTAACAACGTAAACCTGTTGGCCGAAACGATCATCCTCAACTACATGTCACTACACGGCGAGCAGGCAAATTTCGGCACGCTGTTTCCAAACCATGGGCTGGGTAATTCGACGCTGCAGGACAGTCTCACCGCTTTCGAGCCAATCGTAGCCGGAACGATCACTAACCCAGTATAGATTTGGGCAATAGTTTGGGGTCAGGGTAAAAACTATCAGGATGGCTTTTCAGCATTGATAAATTAGTCCGATAGTTTTTACACTGGCCCCGAACTATTCTGACCCCAGACTCTGCGAATGATTGATCTCAACTCGCTCCTCGCCTGCCCGCGTTGTGACAACCCACTGACGGACTTTCGCTGCGTCGCCTGCCAAGTGGATTTCCCCGTGCGGGGCGGCGTACCCTGGTTGTTCGCCGAGCCGGGCGCAGCCATGAGCGAGTGGCACAACCGCTGGCAACTCGCGCTTGCGAACCTGGAGCAAGAACGCAAACGTGTCACGGCTGCACTAAAGAAGCATTCAGACACTCAAGCATCAGTTCGTCTCGAACTACTTCAGCACGGCTACGCTGAACAGAAAAAATGCCTCGCGAAGTTGCTCGAACCGCTAGCACGACACGCACCTGCCGACCTGGAAACCTACCTCGCGTTGAAAACCCGACCACCAACCCAGCAGGGCCTGTTCACCTACGCCGCCAATTTACATCGGGACTGGTGCTGGGGTGAGGCAGAAAATCAATCGGCACTTGTTGCGGTGAGCAGCCTCCTCAAGGAAACCCGGCCCGAAAAAATCCTGGTGCTCGGTGCCGGTGCCGGACGGCTCGCCTACGATCTTCATCAATCTCTGGAAAACGCAATTACCGTAGCGCTTGATTTCAATCCCCTGCTCGTCTACGCCGCAACCCACATCGTTAAGGGCGAAACGGTCATCATGTGGGAGTTTCCGCTGGCACCCAGACGGGCTGAAGACGTTGCGCTCGAACGCTCGCTGTCGGCACCGAAGCCCGTGCGCGATGGTTTCTATTATATTCTCGCCGATGCACTCCGTGCGCCATTCAAAGCGGCACAGTTCGATGTTGTCATCACACCATGGTTTGTCGATATCGTGGAAGAATCACCGGCAAAATTGATCCCGCGAATCAATCGATTACTTGACGTGGGCGGGATCTGGATCAACTACGGATCGCTAGCCTTCAATCAATCGGACCCAGCAGATCGTCTCAGCCTGCAGGAATTCATCACCTTGAGTAGCACCTGTGGTTTCACAAACATCGTGTCCAGCGAAGCCGCCGTTCCCTACATGAACTGCCCGAATAGCCGGCATGGCCGCATAGAAGAGGTAGTCACAATCAAAGCGGTAAAACAATCAGATGTGCCACAGTCTCGGCGGCACGAGGCGTTACCCGACTGGATCGTCGGTGGCAAACAGCCTGTGCCACTTACTCAGTCCTTTCAATCCCAGGCATCCGTCACTCGTATCCACGCTTTCATCATGTCACTGATCGATGGAAAACGAACGATCAAAGATATGGCCGATGTTTTAGAACAGCAAAAACTGATGCAGAAACAGGAAGCGATTTCCGCGATCCGCGGATTTCTCATCACGATGTTCGAAGAAGAAGGAAGCGGACGCGGTTATTAACTGCTCACCAGCGCCCGTTCATGAAAAGTCCCGGCAAACCAGGACGCAACCGTCGGGTAAAACTACCCCGCCACAGGTTGCATTATTGGCTCGCGGCCTTCGAGTTGCTTGACGCCCAAGGTAGTGACCTCCCAGGCATCTTCACAACGTAGCAGCGCTTGCGCGAGCTTATTATTCAATGCATGACCAGACATGTAACCGTGGAAGCGGCCGAGGACCGGACGCCCCAGAAGATACAAATCGCCAATAACGTCCAACAACTTATGTTTCACGAACTCGTCTTCGTAGCGCAGCCCGTCTTCGTTCAGAATCGAATAGTCATCGATACCCACCGCGTTCTCGAGACTCGAACCCATACATTTATTGATCGATTGCGCCTGCTCGAGTTCTTTCGCCAAGCCAAACGAACGAGCGCGACTGACCTCTTCAACGTACGAAACTTTGCTGAAGTCCAACGTGGCCCGCTTCGGATAACGATTATAGATCGGATGATCGGCGACGAATGTGTAATCCGCTTTGAAGCCATCGTAGGGTTTCAGTGATGCAATGGCATCACCCTGGGTGACACGAATTTCGCGCTTGATGCGAATGAATTCTTTAGCGGCATTCTGCTCGACGATGCCAACAGAGTTGATCAGATAGATGAAAGGCGCGGCACTGCCATCCATGATTGGCACTTCTTCGCTGCTCAGTTCCACCACCAGGTTGTCGATGCCAACTCCCCAAAGGGCCGATAGCAAATGTTCGACGGTAGCGACCTGCACACCGTTCTCGGCGATGCTGGTGCTCAAGGTGGTATCCGAAACGTTTTGAGCGCGTGCTCGAACGGTGGCTGAGTTGACGTCCGTGCGAACGAAAAGGATCCCCGTATTCTCCCCGGCAGGGCGCAATGCCATACGGACCTTTTTCCCCGAATGTACGCCGATTCCTATCGCATGTACGGATCGCTTAATAGTTCTCTGTCGCAGCATCTGGGGTTGATTCGTTTTAATTCAGTAGGTTGGCGCGCAACTATACAGATGTTTTTAATAAAGATGAAGGAAAAATGGAGGCAAATATGGATAATTATGAATATCGTGGACCAGTTCTCAATTCTAGATAGTTAGCATAATAATCAAAGAGTTACGCGGTCATCTGACTGTCTAACAACTTTTTTTCTCGGCAACCGGCAACCGCTGCGAAAACTATCTCGACACCAAACTGAGCGCACGCTCTCTTGTATCATCGAACCTGCTACCTGAGGGAGAAGCAAAACATGGCAATCGAAACCCTGGCCGACATCGTGCGATTTCACGCGGTCGAGAGACCCGATCAAAGGGCAATGATTTACACCGCAGACGATCGTCGCTGGACCTTCCGGGAACTCGATCAGGAATCGAACCAGATCGCCCAGGCGTTGCGCGCGGCTGGCATCGATGCTCAGGATCGCATCGCTTATCTGGACAAAAACTCCCCGGAATATTTCACGTATCTCTATGGTGGTGCAAAGCTGAATGCCGTTTCTGTAGCGGTCAACTGGCGCCTGGCTCCACCAGAGATGGAATACATCCTCAACAACAGCGAGGCAAAGATCTTGCTGATCGGAGAAGAGTTTCTCGAGTGTCTTGCGCAAATGAACCTCACCCACATCGAAACTTTCGTCGTGCTCGGCGATCCTCTCGAAACCGGCTATCTGACTTACGATCAATGGATTGCAGATTTCGACCCGATCGATCCTGAGATTCCCGTCGATGCGGAAGAGACCTGTTATCAACTTTATACGTCAGGAACCACCGGACTACCGAAAGGTGTGGAACTCACACACAACAACTTCATCGGATTGCTCGCGGATGGATTCTCCGCTCTGAACATTCAAGACAAATCAGTGAACCTTGTTTGCATGCCTTTGTTTCACGTATCGGGCAGCGGCTGGGGTGTTTTAGGCCAGTATTACGGCGCCGAGACGATTTTGTTGCGCGACGTAGATATGGCTGAGATCATGCGCGTAATCGGCGTTCACCGAGTAACCCACACCGTTTTCGTCCCGGCTGTCCTGCAATTTTTTCTTGCTCAACCTGGCGCCAAGGACGGCGACTATGCAAGCTTGGAGTTAGTGGTCTACGGTGCTTCACCAATCACCGAGGCCGTGCTGATCGAAGCCATGGACTTGTTCAAGTGTAATTTCTCGCAAGCTTACGGCTTAACCGAAACGACCGGCGGCGTGGTGTTACTCGCACCCGAGGATCACGATCCCGGGGGCCCCCGGGCACACCTGCTGCGATCATGCGGCAAAGCCGTGCCCGGTACGGAGCTCAAGATCGTCGATACGGAAACGCTCGAGGGTGTCGAAGATGGCACCGTGGGTGAGATCTGGATCAAAAGCCCACAAAACATGAAGGGGTACTGGAAAAATCCAGAGGCAACGGCAGAAACGAAACGATCCGACGGCTGGCTACGCACTGGAGATGCAGGCTATCTGCAGGAAGGTTACCTCTACATCCATGATCGCGTGAAAGACATGATCATTTCGGGCGGCGAGAACATTTATCCTGCCGAGATCGAAAACGTGCTCATGAAACACCCATCCATCCAGGATGCAGCCGTCATCGGAGTACCGTCCGAGCGCTGGGGCGAAACCGTCAAAGCCATCATCACCCGATCTAGTGTTGACCTCACCGAACAGAGCGTAATCGAGTTCTGCCGTAAGAGCCTGGCTGGTTTCAAATGCCCGACGTCCGTTGACTGGATGGACAACATCCCCCGCAATCCGTCCGGCAAGATCCTGAAAACCGAACTCAGAAAACCCTTCTGGGCAGACCAGGACCGGCAGGTTTCTTAAGCGTGAGGATGTGCGCTAGCACTACCGCCTATACAATGTACCTTCAACGGAGAAAGTACCAATGCAACTCAAATGGTTGTTGAGTCTGTTATTGCTGCTCGTGTCAGCAGCAGCCGCCGCCCGGGCTGAAGACGGTGATGCCGCACCCCAGATAACGCTAGGCAACGGCGAGGCGAACTGGATCGTCATCGAAGGTGCGACCCGGGACGGGGCCACATTCACCTTCGTGGAAGTGCACGTGGACGGCAACAGTTGGCTCGTGATGCACGGCTTCAAGGATGGAAATCCGGTCGGCACCGATTACGTCGGCGCCACGTATCTAAACAAGGGTGATAATCGTGACGTGCAAATCACCGTTGATTCGGAGCCCGTGAAGGGTGAAATGTACATCGTCATGCTGCACCGCGATGTGAACGAGAATCATGAATTCGATTTTGTATTCGTGGACGAAATTAACGTGCTCGACAAGGCCGTGTTCGAAGGTACAAAGATGATCGCGCATCGTTTTACGGCACCGTAAAGCTTGTTTGGATTTTGTTGATAAAACAACCAACTCCTCGCGCAATCAAGGACGGAAGAATTCCACTTTATGAACAGATCGCGGGATAGTTGGACTCTATGTGTCGCGCCCATGATGGCGTGGACCAATAGACATTGTCGCTACCTGCATCGACTGGCGAGTCCTAAAGCACAGCTGTTTACGGAGATGATCACCACCGGCGCGCTACTGCATGGCCCTCGCGAGCGGCTGCTGGCCCACAGTCCCGAGGAGCAACCGCTTGTCATTCAACTTGGCGGAGCGGATCCAGGAGACGTGGCTCGTGCCGCACGCCTCGCGGTGGCCGTGGGTTTCACAGAGGTGAACCTGAACGTCGGTTGTCCCTCTTCGCGTGTACAACAAGGCGCATTCGGCGCAGCCTTGATGCGTAAACCCGAGCTGGTTGCGGACTGTGTCCGATCTATGAAGGATTCGGTCGATGTGCCGGTGACTGTCAAGTGCCGGCTCGGTGTAGACGACGACGATTCGGACGCTCTACTTACCGCTTTCGTCGGGCACGTAGCACAATCTGGTTGCGAACGCTTCTACGTACATGCCCGCAAGGCAATCCTTGGCGGGTTGTCACCGGCGCAGAATCGTCTAGTGCCTCCACTACAGCCCGAACGGGTGTACAAACTGAAAACCCACTTTCCGGATCTGAACATCGTGTTGAACGGGGGTATCAACGAAATTGATACCGCACTAGAACACTTGCGTCATGTCGATGGCGTGATGGTCGGGCGTAGTGCCTATCAGGATCCAAATTTCCTGACCGAATTAAGTGAGCGCATTTATGGTGAAACACGGCGAAGTCCTTTCGACATCATGGAGGATTATCTCGATTACATCGATGCACAGCTTATCGAGGGGACGCGGCTCAGCGAAATGACGCGTCATACGTTGGGTCTTTTCAACGGTATGCGCGGTGCTCGCCGTTACCGGCAGTGCTTGAGCGACTCGCACCGTCTGAAACAAAACAATTCAGATTTGGTTCGCGAAGCATTACACATGTTAAGGGGCCAGGCGGCCTGACTGCGGAGAGGAAGATGTTAGGTCAACTACTGGCGAAAATCAGAGGATCCGAACCTGTTGAGCAGACAGAAGAGCAAACGCTGCCGATGGCTGCTGCTGCTCTTTTTTTTGAGGTCGCCTGGGCGGATCACCAGATTACCGATCATGAGCTGGAACTTGTACGCGCAGGCATCATGTCGCAATTCGGCTTATCAAGCGAGGTCGTGGACGAAATCGTCGAGGAATCCCAGAAACAACACGACGAAAGCGTCGGTGTTTTTCCTTTCACCCGGGCGATCACTGAGGCCTGGGACGGGCATCAGCGCTATGAGTTGGTGGTGCAACTCTGGCAGCTGGCATTGTCGAACGAGGAACTAAACAAGTATGAAGAGCATACGATCCGGAGGATCGCGGATCTACTTCATTTGAGCCATAAACGGTTTATCGAGGCGAAACTCCAAGCCAAGCGCGACAAGAAAGTTAAGCGCAGCGACGCGGTATAACCAGCGGCGATTCTGATTCGAGGGTTTCCACCAAGTCCTGAAAAGCCTGCCGGTTGTTTTCGTTCATCGCCATGAGCGTTCGATGTGCTTCAAGCACTCGCTTTCGCAGTTCTTCGCTCGAGGTCTTCAAGGAGGGTAATTCTTCGAGTTGCTCTTCGTATTGCAGAGGCTCCTCAACAATGCTGAAGACATCTTCGAAGCCCATTGAGAAGAGAATGCGACTGATATCCGGGTGCGGAGACAGCAGGGTGGGTCTGTAGTTGAACAGCTTATCGGCCTTGATGGAGAGCTTGGCAAGCAAACCCAATGATGTGCTGTCGATGCTATCGGTCTTCGAAAGATCCACCAGCACCGATTTGAACTGGTGGTTGTGGAACATTTTCTCGAGAAAACCGTCAACCGCCTTACATAACG
>SMWK01000184.1 GCA_004356895.1 Gammaproteobacteria bacterium | reverse complement strand
AGGTAACGAAAATTGCCAGGCGCCCGATACGTTCGCTGGAGCTATGCAACAGGTAGACGATGTAGGCACCACCGAGCGTTATCGTTACGACCTTCAACGCCACTGCTGCACCGATGACAATTGATAACCCAGCAAAGGCTATCGAACCCGTGAGTGCGAACACGGCAGCAACAACAACCCCTTTGAAAAACCCCGGTCGCTTCATGACTGCCTCCGCTGCTTTTCTCTCAGGAAGGCAACGTCAATGGCATCCTGGCTGATATTCGGGTCCTGCATTGAGTTGTAAGAGTCGGTTGGCGCATCCACTAGGACGTCTACTTTTTGCTGCAGGTCTGCGAGCTGCTGGTTTTGTTCGGTTAACGCCACCTCCAGTGTTTCATGGTCTCGATGGTTCGATTCCAGTTGTTGAGATGTAATTTTAAGTTGTTGTTCGATTGCGAGCTTGCGTTTGACCAGCGATCGAGCAAGCGCTTCTTCATCTGCTGCAAAACAGAGATCGAGTTCACCATCGAGCAATACGATCGATTCTTCAGCGTTTGCCAGGCGTTGTTCGAGCGGCTGGCGTTCGGTTGCGAGCCAACGCAACCTCTGTTCACCACGAGCTACCTCCTCTGTCATCTCGCGAAGGGCTTGCTTCAGCACGACTTCCGGTTCCTCGATACGATCGAGAACCGCGTGTACGTCAGCTGTAAAAAGTTTCGAAATGCGTGTTATCAGAGCCATCGGTAATTCCTCCGTTCTCAAGCTGGAATGATCAGGTTGAAATGGATGATGGGCTCCAGCCGAAAATACTTGTAGGCACGGATTGGTAAAAATGTCAGGGTGGTGGTTTACCAAAACTTTACATGCGCGTGGGTCCTGTACGCTGATAGGCTTAGCGTTGTATGAATAAGAAGCCCCACATTCTGGTTGTCGAGGACGAGGTGACAATCCGGACCGGTCTCGTCGATGTGTTGCTATTCCACGGTTATGACGTCACCAGTGCAGAAGACGGTACGTCAGGTCTCGAGCATGCGTTGACGGGACGTTTTGATCTGATTTTGCTGGATATCATGTTGCCCGGTATGAACGGGTTTGATGTCTGCAATGCCATACGCGACGTAGACAAGGAACAGCCGATTATCATTCTCACGGCCAAGGCAAGTGATGAAGATATCGTTCGCGGTTTGCGACTTGGGGCTGATGACTACGTTGCAAAACCATTCTCTGTTGAGCAGCTTGTGCTCAGAATCGCGGCAGTTATTCGACGCACGTACACCCATGCGGTAGAAGAAATCGTGTTACGAGAAAAGGGTCATGCGGATATCGTGATCGATACGCAAAACCTTGCCGGTAAGCGGGAAGACGAAATCATTCACTTTACCCGCCGGGAGATGGAGATATTGGCCTACCTTCATGCCCATAGGGAACGTCCCGTTCCCCGCGACGAGCTCTTGACCGAAGTGTGGGGTTACGCAAAAAATCTCGATATAGAAACACGGACAGTTGACATTCACATTGCGAAGTTGAGAGGGAAACTCGAAAGAAACTCCAAAAACCCCGTGCATCTGATAACGGTGCGCGGCGCCGGCTACCGATTGATCAGCAGATGAGTACGATTGCTCCCAACCAACGCCGCAGACTTCGCTTGATATTGACCGCAGTGTTCGTGCTTTTGTTAATCCCGACGATCACGCTAGCCTACCTCGGGTATCGGCAACTTCAATTTGAGTCGTTCTATCAACACCAGTCGATGGCCGTGGAATTGACGGCTCGCATCGAAGCTCGAGCGTCCGCACTGTTTGAGGCGGAAGACGCAAAGTCGTTCGTTGATTTTGGCTTCCTGATCGTGGGTGAGGGAAACTATGTGCAACGCTCACCCTTGTCGACTTTTCCAGTCGAAGGCGACCTGCCGGGGCTCTTGTCCTATTTTCAGGTAGATGCTGACGGTGTTTTCAGCACACCTCTCTTACCAAAGCCGTCCAAACGAGATGCCACCAGCCGGGTACCTGAAGACATCGAACCCGGTGAGTATCAGCAGCGTCTTGCATTGCAACGTAAAATTCGTCAGCAGCTCGAAGCTGTGGTGGTGTCCAAGGAGGAACTACGTGGCGATCTGGCCACGGTTGATGCCGAAATCAGAACAACTTCGCCTTTCAGGAACTTTACCTCTGCCGGCTCGCCTCAACCCGAACTCGAAGTAGGTCAGAAAATATTCGACCGTCTGAATGCACCTGAGGAAAAACCGTCTGAACTATCGAGGAGCGTCAATGAGCTCAAACTGGATTACCTGCAGGAAGCCGATGATGCCCTTGCGCCATTGTATGAAAAGGTCGCAGGGAAGGCCAAGCTTCGCACTCGTCGCCTGGAAAAAAATACTGAAGCTGTCATTGATCAGGATCAACCGTTCGCCGATATTGCGCAGCGCCGCTTGACGACATTCGAAAGCGAAGTTGATCCTTTCCGATTTGATGTTATCGACGAGAACCACTTTGTGCTCTACCGAAACGTCTGGCGGGATCAACAGCGTTTTGTACAAGGTGCGGTCATCGAGCTAAAAGTTTTTCTGCAGGGTTTGATTGGCACTGTGTATCGCGGAACAAATTTGGCATCAGTGAGTAACTTGATTGTCGTACATCAAGGGGATGTCATACACAGATACCTTGATGAAGTGCGTGTCGGCCATTCGTCAACGGTCGGTGAGACTCCTGGCACGCTGCTTTATCGCGCCCGCCTGACCGCACCAGTGAACGACATTGAACTCGTCTTCAGATTTACCCGGTTGCCGATTGGTCCGGGTGGCATGTTGATCGCATGGACCACATTTGCGCTTCTCGCGATACTGATTGGAGGTTTTGCGTTGTTGTATCGTGTTGGCTTGCGCCAGATTGCCCTCGTCGAGCAGCAGCAGGACTTCGTTTCAGCCGTCAGCCACGAGCTCAAGACACCGTTAACGTCGATTCGCATGTACGGTGAAATACTGAAAGCCGGTTGGGCCAGCGAGGAGAAAAAGCGCAGCTACTACGATTTCATTTTTCAGGAAAGCGAACGCCTGACTCGGTTGATCAACAACGTGCTTAGGCTTGCACGGTTCAATCGCAACGGCACCGACCTCGAACTTCATACGACAACTGTTGGGGAACTTGTTGATCTGGCTCGTTCTAAAATTGCAACCCACGTGGAGCAAGCCGGCTTCGAACTTGCTGAACAGCACGATGATTTAAATCTGGTTGTGGAGGCCGACACGGATGCATTTGTGCAGATCATGATCAATTTGATCGACAATGCGTTGAAGTTTTCTGCTAATGCAACCGAGAAGAAGGTCTCTTTCAGCAGCCGCCTGCGCGGTGGGTCGTCAGTTGAGTTTGCTGTGCGGGACTATGGTCCAGGGGTGCCGAGAGATCAGATGAAGAAAATATTCAAACTCTTCTATCGCACCGAACGGGAGCTGACCCGGGAAACGGTTGGCACAGGTATCGGGTTGGCATTGGTGCATGAACTTGTAACGGCAATGGGTGGCAGTGTTGATGTCAAGAACTCGGAACCAGGAGCTGAGTTTCGAGTACGTTTGCCGCTACGAGCTCCGCAAGTTCGATCCATGGATTGACCTATTTGCGTTGTGAGATGCGGTAGTACCACCAGGTTGGAAGGTTTTTGCCAAAAACCTCCTCCATGTTGTATTTTTTAGTGTATTGGGCATCGATTTCGGTGGTCGCTTGAGCGTTGGTTACGGGGGTCACGGTTACATCGTAGAGCTTCCCGGCAATCCGCAGCCTTGCAGCAGGATTTCGCACGACGTTGTTCTCCCAATGCTTTTTCTCATCCGCATATGAACCGATATACAACTCGCCATTCATTTCAGCACACCAGATGGTTGTTGAGTGGGGGAGGAAATACCAGGTTTTTGTCTGGATGAATATTTCTTCGATGTCGTCGGTAAACGCCCAATCGTCGACGATGTGCTCAACTACTTCGCCACTCAACCAGAGCCCCGGTGTGACATCCTGGGGCTGACATGCCGATGCCGAGAAAACCAGAACGAGGAAGGCTGCTCGTTGCGTTTGGATTAATCTAGAGTGTGATATCGATACCTGCATCTGGGTTTCCTCGAAGCTGCTCGGGGACTCGGATTGTGCCAAGATGAGATCTGAAACTAACGGTTTGCTCTCCAGAACACCAGATTGCAGCTTGAAGATTTTTAAGACGTACCGAAACCCTCGCATTGATGGACTGAACTACGATCTCAGTCGTTCAAACTTCACAGGAGTCACACAATATGCAATATAAACGAACACCAGAAGATCGATTCGAAAATCTGGATGGTTATCCATTCTCAGCCAATTACTGTCTTGTACCCGATTCCGACGGTGGTGAATTGCGCATGCACTACGTGGATGAAGGTCCTCGTGACGGCGAACTGATTCTCTGCCTGCATGGTCAACCTACCTGGTCGTACCTGTACCGCAAAATGATTCCGTTGTTTGTCGACAGAGGATATCGGGTAGTTGCCCCTGACTTTATCGGTTTCGGCAAGTCGGACAAGCCTACCGAGCGGGCGGACTACACCTATGCACGGCATGTGGCATGGTTGAAGGCGCTGCTGACGAATTTGGATCTCATGAATATCACCATGGTTTGCCAGGATTGGGGTGGGCTCATCGGCTTACGTGCTGCCGCCGAGTTACCCGATCGGTTTGCGCGCATCGTCGCGGCAAATACCGGGTTGCCGGACGCCAAAGGTATTGAAGGAGAACAAGTCGAGAAGATCAGCGAGGCGATGCGCGCGCATTATGAAAGTTTACCCGTACATCAAAACCCGGCGGAGATGGGTGCCGCGATGATGGCCGACAGCACCGGGATGCGCTTTTTACACTGGGTTAAGTACTGTGCGGAAACAACGGATCTGCGAGTCAGCGAGGTGGTGAAGTTCAGTGGTGGGGGCGTACTCGCGGATGCGCAAGCGACGGCATACGATGCACCGTTCCCTGACGACAGTTACATGTCTGGCGCGCGTCAGTTTCCAAGCCTTGTACCTATCATGCCTGACAACGCAGCGATACCCGACTCGGCGCCGATGGGATCAGGTTTGCTTCGTTGCTGCACCGTCATGCGCTGATCTCGCTCGCCGTGGTCGGCCTGATTTCGCCGCCT
>SMWK01000183.1 GCA_004356895.1 Gammaproteobacteria bacterium | reverse complement strand
CTCGCGCCTGCCCGACGACGCGCTCTACACGGACCTGCTCGCGCTCGAGGATCAATTCGCCGATCACGGCATCAAGTCGGTCGACCGGATCGGCGATTGCCACGCTCCCGGAACCATCGCCATGGCGGTCTATGCCGGCCACCAATACGCGCGCCAGCTCGACAACCCGGTCGACCAGATGTCGGGTTTCAAGCGCGAGAACTATTTTCGCCGGGGGTGAGCTGGGTGTGCAAGGGGGGGTGTCCACATGTGGGCATTTGGTTAAGTATTTGATTTCATTAGAAAATTATGGTCGGGGCGAGAGGATTTGAACCTCCGACCACTTGACCCCCAGTCAAGTGCGCTACCAAACTGCGCCACGCCCCGAATACCCGCTTTAGCTACAGTGCAAGCGGGGTAAAATCATACCCGAAGCCTCGGATTCGAGGAAGTTATCTGGTTGCGAAATCGCAATTTCGCAAGAAGTTCAGGCGAACGTCACGACTTTAGAACTTTTAGAACGTCCTCTAGTTCCACGATCATCTGCTTTACCAGCAACTTGAACTGGGTCTGATCCTGCTTCGCGTCATCTCCGGTGAGGCGCTGGCGCGCGCCGCCGATCGTGAATCCCTGATCGTAGAGCAACCCGCGGATTTGGCGAATGGTGATGACGTCTTGACGTTGGTAGTAGCGCCGGTTGCCCCTTCGTTTCACAGGCTTGAGCTGGGGAAACTCCTGCTCCCAGTATCTGAGAACGTGGGGTTTTACCTCACAAAGCTGGCTTACTTCGCCAATCGTGAAGTAACGCTTGCCCGGTATTGGGGGCAGTTCATCACTCTGACTGGGTTCCAGCATACGCTTCCACTCGTGCTTTCAATTTTTGTCCTGGTCGAAAAGTCACCACGCGCCGGGCTGAGATGGGAATTTCTTCACCGGTTTTGGGATTTCGGCCAGGCCGCTCCCCTTTCTCGCGCAGGTCGAAATTTCCAAAACCGGAAAGTTTGACTTGCTCGTTGCGTTGTAGCGAATTTCGAACTTCTTCGAAGAACATCTCGACAATTTCTTTTGCCTCACGTTTGTTCAAACCTAACTCTTCGAACAATCGATCAGCCATCTGCGCTTTGGTTAGAGCACCCAAGGCCGAGCCTCCCTGTTGTTAACGCGCTTGTCTATCCGTGTAAGGTCAGTGTCTTGACAATTCCACGCCCAGTCTGCGCCGGGAGTTAACGTAGCCGCGCACCGACATCACGCTCCAGAGCCATGATGACCCGATGCGTGTAGTGTCCAATTTCCTCCTCGGTAAGGGTGGCGGATGGATGTTGCAACGTCAACCCCACAGCAAGGCTTTTTTCATTAGAATCAATACCTTTGCCCTGATATAGATCAAACAACCTGAAGTCAACCAGCACGTCGCCCAATGTTTGACGGACAATGTCGGCGATTTTCCCCGCGCTCACGGACTGCCCCACCACCAGGGCAAGGTCGCGCCGCACGCTCGGGTATTTGGACAATTCTCGGTGTTGCCGTCGTCTGCGCTTCAGCACCGCCGTTGCCAGGACCTCGAAAATGAAAATACCTTCGCCGAGATCCAGATAACGCTCTACTTCTGGATGTAGGCGGCCTAAACGACCCACAGTCTCACCAGCAACTATAATTGCCGCCGCCTGACCCGGATGCAGTATGGGGTCTGTCAGTGGCTCGTAAACCGCCATTTCTCCACTCCAGGCAAACAACCTTTCGACGTCACCTTTGATGTCAAAAAAATCAGCGATTTCATCGGCGTGTACCCAACTCTCTGAGTGGCGCCTTCCCCAGACCAAGCCGCCGAGCATCTGTATTTGTGCAACAGCATTGCCAGGAACAAAACACAGTCCCAATTCAAAAAGTCGCACGCGGTCCTGTTGACGCGAGACGTTACTGCGCAACACCTCCAACAGTCCAGGCAGCAGGTTGCTGCGCATCACCGATAGATCGGAAGACATGGGATTGACCAGTGCAAGAGAATCCACACCAGGCGCCAACAAATCCTGCAGCTTGGGATCCACGAAGCTGTAGGTGATCGTTTCCTGATAACCAAGTGCCGCGAGTTGATGTTTCAACGATATTTCGGGGGATGTTGCCATCGGTACAAAACGCAACGGCAGATCGGCAACCGGCATACGGCTCGGTATATTGTTGTATCCATAGATCCGGCAGACTTCTTCAACCAGATCGGCTTCGATCGCAATATCAAACCGGTGGCTCGGTACCCTGATCGTCCAGCACACGCCGTCTGATTTTGAAGTGCTGCGTTCGGTGAGCTCAAAGTCCAGACGCTCGATGGCCTGGTCCACATCCGCAACATCGATATCGACTCCCAGGAGTTCGTTCAGCCGACGTTGCCGCAAGCTGACAAGAGCCGCCTTCGGCAATGCGCTCTCTTCCACGGCTTCGACCACTGGACCCGCTTGTCCGCCAACCACCTCCAGCAGCAATGCAGTGGCGCGTTCCATCGCAAAAGCCTGTAGTTCGAAATCCACGCCACGTTCGTAACGCTGTGAGGCATCTGTGTGCAAACCGTAGCGGCGTGCTGTTCCAGATATGGGCAGCGGAGCAAAAAATGCACACTCGAGAAACACATCGGTCGTATCCGCCTGAACGCCGCTGCGCTCGCCGCCCATCACCCCGGCAATGGCGACGGGACCAACCGTATCGGTAATCAACAACGTCTCGGAATCCAAGGCAACTTCCTGCCCGTCGAGCAGGGTGAGCGATTCTCCTTCCCCTGCAAGACGCACTACAATCCTCTCGTTGATCTGCGCGAGATCAAACGCATGCATCGGCTGACCCAACTCGATCATCACGTAGTTGGTCACGTCCACTACAGGATCTATGCTACGTAACCCCGAACGACGTAAACGCTCAGTCAACCACAACGGGGTTGGGCGAGAGATGTCGATGCCCCGTATCACTCGACCCAGGTATCGAGGACACCCGGCAGGTTCTGCAAGCTCTACTGGAAAAACATCATCTATCGATGCGGGTACCGGGTCTTGCACCACCTGCGAAACTGGCAGTGAATTCAGTACACCCACTTCTCGCGCAAGACCCTTGATGCTGAAGCAATCACCCCGATTCGGAGTGAGGTCCAAATCGATGGTAACGTCGTCCAGTGCAAGTGCTATACGAAGATCGACGCCGATCTCGCTATCGGCCGCCAACTCGATGATGCCATCCGCGTCATCTCCAAGACCAAGTTCCGCGGGACTGCAAAGCATGCCGTGAGATTCGACATCTCTGAGCTTCGCCTTCTTGATTTTGAAGTCTCCCGGTAGAACAGCGCCGATACCGGCGAAAGCCGACACCAGACCATTGCGAACGTTTGGCGCACCGCAAACCACCTGGTGTGTTGTCGTGCCATCGTCCACCTGGCAAACAGACAGCTTGTCTGCATCGGGGTGTTTTGCAACCGATACGACTTTCCCCACTACGACCCCGGAAAACGCTTCAGCTACAGCTTCAGAAACTTCGACCTCGAGACCCGCCATCGTCAATTGCTCGAACAATGCCTCCCGGGAAATCGGTGGATCAACCCAAGTGCGCAGCCATGCTTCGCTGAATTTCATACTCGCCCTTAGTTAAACTGTTGTAAGAAGCGCAGATCATTCTCAAAAAACATACGCAGGTCGTCTACTTCGTAAAGCAACATCGCAAGCCGATCGCAACCAAATCCGAAAGCGAAACCGGAGTACTCCTCGCTGTCAATGCCAGACATCTCTAAAACGTTGGGGTGCACCAATCCACAACCCATTACTTCGAGCCAACCCTTCTGGCTGCATACTCGGCAACCTTTACCAAGGCAATGCACACAACGCACATCCACTTCAGCGGAAGGTTCTGTGAACGGGAAGTAGGATGCCCGAAAACGCACCTCCAGTTCTTTTTCGAAAAACCGGTGTATAAATTCGGTTACCGTGCCTTTCAGATCCGCGAAGCCTATCCCGCGATCGATCACGAGACCTTCCACCTGATGGAACATCGGGGTATGAGTAAGATCCGAATCGCGTCTATAAACACGTCCTGGACAGATTATGCGGATTGGCGGTTCGACGGATTCCATCGTGTGCACTTGCGCTGGAGACGTGTGCGTACGCAGCACGCTCCCGTCGCCGAAGTAGAACGTATCGTGCATCGCGCGCGCCGGGTGGTGCGCCGGTATGTTAAGCGCCTCGAAGTTGTAATAGTCGCTTTCGATCTCTGGCCCGGTCACAACACTGTATCCGGCTCCTGAGAAGATCTCCTCGATCCGGACCATAGTCTGGGTTACAGGATGCAACCCCCCCAGACTCTGCCCGCGCCCAGGTAACGTGACATCAACCGTCTCGGCGGTAAGCGATGCCGCCAGTTGCTCGCTGCTCAGCGATTTCTTCTTTGCGCCAAGGAGAGTCTGGACGCTCGTTTTGGCTTCATTGATTGCGGCACCCGCTTTGGGTCGTTTAGCAGGATCGAGTTGCCCTAATGACTTCAACAGAGCGGTGAGTTCACCTTTTTTACCGAGAAACCGTACTCGCACCTCATCGAGCGTTCGTTCGTCGACTGCAGCACCGATAGCTACTTCGGCTTCTTTCAAGATCTTGTCTAAATCCATTTCAATCCCCGCAAATAAAAAGGGAAGAACTTTTGCCCTTCCCTCCTCCGGATAAGTTTTTGCGTGTATGGAGAAACCACAGCACTCATCTTAAGAAGGACTCCCACTACGGCCCCCAGAAGACGGCTGGTTGATCTTAGGCTTACGCTGCTTCTGCGGTTTCAGTAGCGAGCGCAAGCTTTGCTTGTTCTGCTAATGCCGCGAAGGCTTCTCTTTCGTGATACGCGATATCCGCGAGCACTTTTCGATCAACCTCGATCGCCGCCTTCTTGAGACCGGCGATAAATCGGCTGTAGGAAAGACCGTGCTCTCGAGCAGCGGCGTTGATCCGTACAATCCATAGCGAGCGAAACTGGCGCTTGCGTTGACGACGATCGCGGTAGGCATACTGGCCTGCCTTGATCACGGCC
The DNA here is from genome assembly GCA_004356895.1 of Gammaproteobacteria bacterium. Classification (GTDB taxonomy): domain Bacteria; phylum Pseudomonadota; class Gammaproteobacteria; order Pseudomonadales; family Azotimanducaceae; genus SMWK01. Next base: position 955 of record SMWK01000183.1, on the reverse strand, counting down.
TGTTTGGCAACTTTAAAAGTACGGCTGCGGGCCCCCGAGTAACCCTTCGCCTGCTTCAAAACCTTTTTTCGGCGTGCACGGGAAACCACGCTACGTTTAATTCTTGGCATGATCGACTCCTAGCGTGCTTTCTGAGGCAGGAGGCGCCTGATTGCGGGCACATCTGCAGCGGAGACATCTTGAAGGCCCCGAAGCTGTCGCTTCCTCTTGGGCTTCATTTTCGTGAGGATGTGGTTTCTAAACGCCTTACGGTGTTTGAAACCTGTGGCGGTTCGGCGAAATCGCTTCGCCGCACCCCGTCTCGTTCTGATCTTGGGCATTTCTTACTCCACGCTATTTCTATGTTCGCCGTGTTAACACGACCCGCTTTTGGTCTGTTTTTATTTCTTCTTTTTCTTAGGAGCCAAGACCATGATCATTTGCCGACCTTCGAACTTCGGCTGGGTTTCCACCGCACCGAACTCCTCCAGATCTGTCTCGATTCGCGACATCAGATTCATGCCTATCTCCGGATGAACCACTTCTCTGCCACGAAATCGCAAAGATACTTTCGCCTTGTCTCCATCTTCCAAGAAGCGAACCAGGTTGCGTAGTTTGACCTGATAATCGCCTTCTTCTGTTCCCGGGCGGAACTTCATTTCCTTAACTTGGATTTGCTTCTGTTTCTTACGCTGAGCCGCTTTGGTTTTCTTGAGCTCAAACAGATGTTTACCGTAATCCATCACCTTCACAACCGGGGGTTCGGCTTCTGGTGCGATTAGCACCAAATCCAATCCCGCTCGCTTGGCTTCATCAAGTGCTTCATCCCGGGAAACGACACCAACTTGACCACCGTCGGCACCAATCAACCGCACGCTAAGAGCGCTTATCTCATCATTAAGAAGAGATCGCTCAACGCGCCTTGCACCTTTTTTAATAGGCGTTCTCCATTCATACCCCTGTTACGAAGTAACTG
>SMWK01000182.1 GCA_004356895.1 Gammaproteobacteria bacterium | reverse complement strand
CAACGGGTATGTCCATGCTGCAGTTGCCGGGTGGCTTTACCCGCCTGGAAGACAACGATGTGCTCAATATCGCTGGCAACGAGTGGCGAATCGTTGTCGGCTCGGGTCACTCGCCAGAACATGCCTGTCTATTTTCTGCAACGCTCAAAATTCTCATCTCCGGGGATCAGGTATTACCGATCATCACAAGCAACGTCAGCGTCCACCCGACCGAGCCTAACGCCAATCCATTGAAGGTGTGGATGGAGTCACACGACAAATTCCATCAGATACCGGCAGACACACTGGTGTTACCCGCTCACAATTTGCCGTTTTATGGCGTGCGTGAGCGCTTGGCCGAACTTATCGATCATCACGAGGATCGAATGCTCGCCATCGAGGAACATTGTCTGGAGGTGCCCGCGATTGCCAAAGATCTGTTACCTGTGCTGTTCAAACGCGAACTCGATCCCCGGCAGATGATGATGGCGCTCGGAGAAGCGATTGCTCATCTGCACTTGCTGATGTACCGCAATCGGATCGAGCGCACCCTTCATGAAGATGGTCTGTATCGTTTTCGATCTATCGACCCGAATCTGAAACGGCGATCGCATCCTTTAGATCATGATGTGCCCAGCGACGGCCCGGTGTTGGTTTAGCCAACGCGGATTCGAGATGGAAACGGGCGAGATTAAACGGCGGATCGCCGAATATACGTACCGCATATTGTACTGGGGGCAGAACCACGTTCCGCCCGGCGTGCGCTCGATTATCGGTATTGCCTTTATGGTTGGTGGGGTCTTCGGGTTTCTACCGATTCTGGGTTTCTGGATGTTGCCGCTTGGGATCGCTTTCGTCGCATTGGATGTGCCGCCCGCGCGCAGGAAAACGGATGCCTGGATCGAGCGGCTGCGGCAACAAGCGGGGTTGGAAGCAAAGTGACTTCGTTAGTTTAGTTAAGACTGCCTGTTTAGTCAGAAGTTAACCGACGTCCAGCCAGTAGCCTCCAGTTGGGAGTTTTTTGATATGACCGGCAGTGGGTGTAGCGAAGTGAGTGCCGATAATCAGGATGTCCTGGTCAGCATATTTGGCTAACAGTCCTTCTCTGGTGCGTTGACCCTGGGCTTGGTCGTAGTCCGCGGAGCTACACCAATCTGTCCGGGTCATCTGACAGGGGTGGTGAATGCAATCGCCCGTTATCAGCGCTTCGTTGTTGTCGGAACTGATTCGTACGCTGACGTGGCCCGGGGTATGACCGGGTGTCGGTTCCAGCCAGATCTCGTCGCAGAGCTTGTACTCCCAATCGATGAAATCAACTAATCCTGCATCGATGACTGGACGAACCGAATCGGCTAACACGGACCCATATTCCTGTTCGTCAGCAACTGTATCCCAGTAGCGCCACTCCTTTTCGGCCACCAGGTAGCGGGCATTCGGGAAGGTTGGTATCCAAGCGCCATCCACCAACATGGTGTTCCATCCGACGTGATCGACATGTAGATGGGTGCACAGCACCGTGTCGAAACTCTCCCGGGGATAGCCCGCATCCTCGAGATCCTTGAGAAAACTGGTCTGCAGGTGGCTCCAATTGGGAATCGATCGCTCTTTGTCGTTACCTACACAGGTGTCCACGATGATTCGTCGGTCTCCCGTATCGACGATAAGCGCGTGAATACTCATGATCAGATTGCCCGCCGTGTCCATGAAATGCGGGCCAAGCCACTCGATCGGCAAACAGGCATCGCGCGTGGCATCCGGCAATATGAATAGGGTGCCACCGGTAATCTCCATCTCCACGATCCGGGTAATCTTTACGTTACCGACCTGCCATTGGTTCATCGCCTAAACTCCTGAGCTCTGCACATGATTTCAGAGGATGCCACAACCGCCTTGATAGGGGGAGGTGCAATGGCTATCTTCAAGCGCGAGTGCTCAAGTTGGTAGGTGGCTTGAGGACGCTCGTACACACCAGTCATCGGGAGAATCGATGGGCATTGTTGAAACCATCAAAGACATCACAGCAACATTGGTTCAAGTGCCGACGTTGCTGGCGTTGAAAAAAGGCATGAAGCCCCGGTCATTTGATGAAAAAGACTCCTTCGCCGCACAGGTAGAGCGCAACGTAGAGAATTTTCCCGACCGCATAGCAATCATCTTCGAAGGCAAGTCACTTACCTGGCGTGAGTTCAACGAGCGGGCAAATCGCTACGCCAACTACTTCAGAACAACCGACCTCGAGGGCGGCGACACCGTGAGCCTCTTCATGGAAAATCGCATCGAATTCCTCGCCGTTATCGTGGCCCTCAACAAGCTCGGCGTCATCGCCGCGCTCATCAATACGAACCTGAAAGGACGTCCGCTCACTCACTGCGTCACGGTCACCAAATCCAAAAAGTGCATTGTTGGCGGGGAACTCGCCTCCGCGTTAGCGCAAGTCAAAGCAGAACTCAACTTGCGCGAAGGGAGCGATTACTACTACGTTGGTGATGCAGCTACCGACACCTCACCCAATTGGGCCCAGGATCTCAATGAAATCAGCGCCAATAGCGCCGTCGACAACCCCCCCCAGACTGGGCAGATCACCTTGGGAGACAACGCCCTGTACGTCTTCACATCTGGCACCACAGGAATGCCGAAGGCCGCGATACTCTCAAACAGGCGGTTTCTGAGCAGCGCGGATCTGTCACACAAAGCTGGGCTCAAATGCACCGAGCGCGATCGCTTCTACATCTGCCTGCCCCTGTATCACGCCACGGGCCTGGTAGTTTGTGTGGGTGCCGCGTTCAGCTCGGGTGCCAGCATGTTCATCCGACGCAAGTTCTCGGCGAGCCAGTTTCTCAAGGAAGTGCGCGAACACGAAACTACTTGCCTCATCTACATTGGCGAGCTCTGCCGATATCTGACCAACACGCCCAGATTGCCGGACGATCATATAAACCCGTTGCAGCGGATGATGGGCAACGGGTTGCGTCCCGACGTCTGGATGGAATTTAAAGAGCGCTTCGGTATAGAGCGGATCACCGAACTCTACGCCGCAAGCGAGGGCAACGTCGCGTTTGCCAACCTACTGAACAAGAACTGCACTATTGGTATGACGACCGCAAAAATCGCCCTGGTCGAGTACGACGTTGACGCCGATGAAATCGTCAGAGACGAGGCCGGCTACTGCATCGAGGTGAAGCCTGGACAACCAGGTTTGCTGCTCGCACACATCAACACCGAAGCGGTCTTCGAGGGATACACTGACAAGGAGGCTACGGAGAAAAAAATCATCCGCCGCGCGTTCGAAGACGACGATGCTTGGTTCAATTCCGGCGATCTCATCAAAGAAATCGAGGCGGGTTTTACGCTCGGGTATACGCATTACCAGTTTGTGGACCGAATCGGCGATACGTTCCGCTGGAAGTCGGAAAACGTTTCAACGAACGAAGTTGGCGAGATCGTCAATGGCTTCGAGCAAGTAAAATTCTGCAACGTTTACGGTGTGGAGGTACCCCGGACAGACGGCCGCGCCGGTATGGCCGCCATCACCCTAAATGACAACACCCAAGATCTGGATGTTGAGGCTTTCTCACAATACCTGGTTAAGGAGCTACCGCCCTACGCACGCCCCGTGTTCATACGACTTCAGCAAGACATCGACGTGACCGGCACCTTCAAGATGCTCAAGGGCGATCTGCGTAGGCAGGGTTACGATCTCAAACACGTGGTGGACCCGCTTTACGTGCTCAAACCGGGAGCAAAAATTTATGAACAACTCGATGCAGAGTTTGCAGCACGCATCAATGATGGCTCTGCCGGGTACTAGCCCGGATTATTCATGAAGAAACTACTGCGGTCGCTACGCTTCTTCATGAATAGTCCAAGTTAGCCACCTTGTTAAGCGCCGTACCAATCGCAAGCGTCCGCCTCAATTAAATTGTGGTACAACGGCGTCATCCACAAGCGCCATCGCAGTCCGTGCGTCAAACCTATCAACACCCGCTGTCGGTCCGCTGATCACGATCTTGTCCAGGCCCAGCGAGTGCAACTCTTCGAGCCTTGTATTGCAATGCTCCGGCGGACCAGCAATGGCAAACCGGTCTATGAAGTCGTCGGTCAACAATGTCGCTTGATTGGAGTCCGCCCGAGTGTGCGCTTTCATGTCATACCCGTCGTGTAATTGCTGGAATACGTCTCGATCGTTTTCACTCGCCGGACCCGAAACATCGCCATGCATCACCGAAAAACGTGCAAACGTGGTAAGTCCCCCTCGCACCAATGCACGAGCGACCGCTACATCCATGTGGCAAACGAGATTCACATAAGCGCCGAAACATAGAGTAGCCGGGTCGAGGCCGGCGCTTATGCGTGCCTCGCGGGCAACCGACATTCCCCACTGTATACGCTCGGGCACGGCACCTAATGTGAACATCACCCGGTCTGCGAGCCGTCCCGCCATAGCAATCACTTTCGGACCGGTTGCTGCCACTTCGACGGGAACTTTAGGTAACTCCCCTTTCGCCCAGCGAATGCGACTTTCGGTAGGATGATCGGCGAGTTTGAGGTCAGCGACGGGCGCCGCCATGGAGTCGGGAACAGGGAATTCATCGAATGCTACTGCCTCTCCCCGGAGGTATTTCTGCAGTACTTCCACGTAGCTCGCGAAGCCCAGAAAACGGGCAGGGGAACGGCCAAGGTGCGCAAGTGCAGAATCTCCCCGACCGATGCCAAGGACCATACGACCACCTGACACCATCTGCACCGCCATCGCCGCCGATGCCGTTACCGCTGGATGGCGGGTTACCGAATTTGTCACACCCGTGCCAAGTCCGATACGATCAGTACCGGTCGCAGCCAAGGTCAACGCAACGTATGAATCGGCCGCCAGGTTCTGCGAATCTACGACCAGCATACCGTGCCAACCGCGCGCCTCTGCCCGCTTCGCCACAGCAAAGGCGTGGTGCGGATTCGAATGCGTTAGCGTCCAGAGTTCCATACAGTATCCCCAAAAACATCTGAGTCGGGAATCTTCCACTAATCCCACAGAAAGAAAAACCCCGGGTTTTGAAACCCGGGGTCCATTCGCCAACGGCTAAGGACGGGAGGGAGCATGACCCAACGTGGGTACGCCGTGGCGAACGAGTACTCCACCAAGTTGATGGAGTACTAGGCAAGGGCTCGATAACATGCAAACTACCGACGGAGTGTCGACTTCTCGATGTCATTGAACCGCCACCGTTATGAACAAGTCTACGGATTATCCCTGAACGGAAGCTGAATGCAGTTTCAGAAACTATTCAAAGAAGGCATTCGCGCTGGAACAATTACCTGCTCCTTTCGCAAGTGGCGCTCGCCTCAAGCGAAAGTTGGGGGGCAGTACAACCTACACCCTATGGGAGCAATCGAGGTGACTTCGGTACGCCTGGTTACTTTCTCGACGGTAACCGACAGCGACGCACGATATTCCGGCTTCGCAGACCGATCAGCCCTGGCCCGGTATCTTAAGGCGGAAGACAACGACGACGTATACCGGGTGGACCTGCGTTACCTCGGCAACAAAAGCGTCAAGCAACCACCCAAATCGAAGCTGTCCGACAGCGAGCGAGCGCGCATGCGTGATCGTCTGGATCGTATGGACGAGCGCTCGAGCCGGGGTCCCTGGGCTTGGCGTACGCTTTGTCTGATCAACGAACAATCGGGAATCCGCGCCGCCAGGTTAGCAGCACAGATCGGTTGGGAAACTCAGCACTTCAAAAGTAATGTCCGTAAGCTCAAACAACTGGGACTGACGATGAGCCTCGAAACTGGCTATCAGCTATCGCAACGAGGCAAGGATCTACTAACAAAGTGATCCGCGCGCTACTCCTCGACCTTGGTAACGTCGTGCTGGAAATCGACTTCCACCGCGTGTTCGACTACTGGGCATCTCACGCCAAAGTAGAGGTTGATCGATTGTACGATCGCTGGTCGTTGGACGATCCTTACAAGCGTCAAGAAGTGGGTGAGATCGACTTTGCCACATACATCCACTCACTCGAACAAAAGCTCGCGATTAATCTCCCTATGGAACACTGGTTAACAGGCTGGAACAAGTTGTTTGTTGCCGTCTATCCTGAAGTACACGACCGCCTGCCTCGAGTTGCCGACTCGTTACCCGTATTCGCATTCACCAATACCAACCCAGTGCATCATCGGTATTGGAGCCAACAATTCCCTGAAGTGCTGGTTCACTTCCGTAAAATTTATGTGTCCTCCGAGATCGGCTTGCGCAAACCCGACCGCGAAGCTTACGACTTCGTGGCGCGTGATATGGGCTTTGCAGCCGAAGAGATCCTCTTCGTCGACGACAGCCGCGACAACATCCACGGCGCCAAAGTGGCGGGAATGCAGACCGCGCGGATCAAATCGGAAGAGGATGTCGTCAACGTGCTCGATCGAGTACTAGGGAAGTGTGACCCCAAAATTACCCGTTGATCGAGTGTCCAATCTCGGCATAAGTATCGAGCAACGGCATCACCGTGTCCGCGTCGGCGGAAGGTAGCCCGAAGATCACTCGGTTGAAACCCATCTCGAGCAACTCCTCAACCCGACCCTGATCAGGGCCAAGACCGAAAATACTGAAGTCGGGCTTCCCATCCCTGCCCGCGGCGTCCCATGCTTCTCGCGTCGCGGCTATACCGGCCGCATAATCGACCCCGCCCTGGGCAGCGGCGCGAGATGCATCCTGGTGAATGGGGAACCAGCCATCACCGTATTCGGCAATTCGAGCGTAAGTCCATTTGGAGGAGGCACCCAGCAAAATTTTTGGACCGCCCACTTGCACCGGTTTCGGGTACGCCCAGAGACGGTCAAAATCGACGTACTCGCCGTGGAACTCAGCCTCCTCCTCAGACCATATGGCACGCATAGCCAACACCCGCTCCCGCAGAACTCGCCACCGGGTCGTGAAGTCCACACCGTGATTGGCCATCTCTTCGACATTCCAGCCCGCTCCGACTCCCAACAGAACCCGACCACCGGACAGAAAATCCAACGATGCGACCTGTTTGGCCATCAATATCGGATCACGCTCGGTAACCAGGGTAATTCCGGTTCCGAGTTTCAGACTGGTCGTGACTGTCGCCGCGCAAGCCAGTGCGATGAATGGATCGTGGCTGTGCCAGTATTGACGGGGTAATTCCGCGCCACCCGGCCACGGAGTTTCGCGACTCGCCGGAATATGTGTGTGTTCAGGCAAAAACAACGACTCGAACCCGCGAGCTTCCGCGGCCTTGGCCAATACATCCGGGGCCACCGCGTAGTGTGCCGGGAAGATGAGAACTCCGAAGTCGGCCATGAGAATCTCTACCTGTACGAGTGTGAATTGAACCTTACTACGACTTGTCGAGAAATTCCCACGCGAGAGGTGTTAGAGAACACGCGGCACGCACCGCGTATCAATAGAAGCGGTCTCACCAGTAACTTTGAGGCTCAGAGGGGGAAGTTACGCAACTGGTCGCGATGATGATCAACCTTGGCAACGTATCGGCGTGCAGCTTGCACACGACTACTGTGAATACCAACGTTATACGCTTGCAACGCGCAATTCACGTCACCACAGCGCTCCTGCAGGTATGACAACACTTGTGCGCCGCAGTAGATGTTCTCCGCGGGATCCGATAGATCCGAGCTGCCGCAAAAACCACCCCAATAATCCGGGCGAATCTGTGCCGGTCCCACGGCACCAACGTTGGAGCGCACAGTTTTGCGGAACGAACTTTCTGTCAACACCAGGCTCGCAATGAGTTCCGGCTCCATGTTCTGACGTCGGGAAGCTTCGAGAATCCACCCGGCAAACTCAGTGGCGGTGCTGCGCCGCACACCAAACGCCTGACTGACTTTCGAGCCGAAGGCAGCAACTTCCAGATCCCAGGGAACACTGATTACTTCTGCCGCTGGAACTGCAAAGGCAACCACTTGATAACCCTGATGTACACCGACGTTGGCAATACCGAGGGCTACTACAAGTGCCGACAAAACCGCGACCCCCTGTAGTTTGAACAGTAGGGGAATACGGTTGCGATGGCTCCAGATTCTGCTGCAGCTCTTTCGTATTGCGATTAGCCGCGTCATGTTCTGACCTTCAATCTCGCCCATCTACCTGCCTTCCTTTAACTACCAGCTCCCCTTCTCCCTTAATGTGGCGGCCGATCACTCGCGGCCCCATCCCCACTTGGCGGCGTAGTCTACGTGCGTTGCGTCACACAGTGAACCTAATCTTAGTCACACTCCCCTGGAATTGTATGCCAGCTATGTAAGGCAACGAATTGTTAGTACCCACTAACTCCGGAGGACAAAATTCCTGGAGTCGGTTTGTGTTTAGCACTCAGAATCCTTCGTTCCTTATGCGAAAATAGTCTAAAAAAATATCTCTACATCGCCGAACCATCTGAGCAGCACTGTTGGAGTCTGCGCGGTAGAAAATTTCGTAGTAGGAATCTTTTCTACCGCGCAGACTTCTAGTTGAGCTTATTATTGTCCCAGCTGATGGTGTGTTCGGCGGCCAGTACCACCCAACGCCGATTGCGACCCCGTGCGGTTGCGGCAAACGCCGGTGGACTATCCGCAGGTGGCTGTCCGTGTCCCCCGTTGTACTTGATCCCCATCTGCACTCTGATCGCTTGCAGATGTGGGTCCTTGGATTCCGCATCGGCGTCTTCCAGAATTCTGGCAACGCCTTGAATCATCAAGCCCTGCAGTTCGGGGAATTTTTCGTGCCTATCGACAATTACCGTGCAATCGGGGTGACGTCTGAGGTTGACAATTTTTTGCCCACGACCAAAGAAGTAAACGGCGCCTCCCGCCCAGCCGAACCACATCGGCGTCAAATTGATTCGCTCGCGTGGCCCAAGCGTTGCAACTCGCATGTTCCACTGTGCAAGCATGAGTTCGTCCACCTGATCGCCAGACAGTGCAATCGCTTTGGGTAATGTCACTAACCAGCCTTGAGCGGCTTAAT
>SMWK01000181.1 GCA_004356895.1 Gammaproteobacteria bacterium | reverse complement strand
GCACCTGATTCGTGCCCGAGGCGATTAGCGTTACCGTCGCGCCGATAGCATGAGCGTTGGGTAGGTCGGAGCGCAGCCGCAGGCGCACCCAGTGATGGTCCAGGGTCTGATCGTTGCGCAACAGCACCGGCCGGCCACCCACTGCGGTGATCACCAGATCCTGATCGCCGTCGCCGTCGATATCTGCGTATGCGGCACCGCGGGCTACGCGTGAAGTGCCGAGGTCACCAGCCGGTTCGCTGAGGATCAGATATGGGCGCGAACATCGTACACCGCAGTTCCAGAATATCTGCAGCGGCTGCGCATAACGCTGACTCGACTGGACGCGGTTGATTTCGGGCTCGATATGGCCATTAGCCGTGAGCAGATCGAGCCGTCCGTCGAGATCGACATCGAGAAACATGAGACCGAACGTCAGCGTACGGCGGCTGGCAGCGCCTATACCCGCGACGATGGCATCGTCGCTGAATGTGTGCCCTTCAGATCGAGACGTATAAAAAGACGTCATCTCATTCGCGAAGTTGCCGATGGCGATGGCGAGTCGCTGATCGTTGGCAAAATAAGCGGCGTCGATGCCCATGGCCCCGGTCGCAAGACCGGCGGAGTCGAACGCGAAACCGGACTCGATACCGGTCTCAATAAACCGGCCGTCGGTCTGATTGAGGAAGAGGAAGTTGCGCACCGTGTCGTTGGCGACCGCGATATCCAGCCAGCCATCACCGTTTACATCAACCGGATGTACAGCCAGAGCTTTGCCCACCGCTTTTCCGGTGGTTTCATGAGCAACTTGGATCCCTGCAGCGGCCGAGACATCGGTAAAGTGGCCGGAATCGTTGCGGTAGAGGTAGGAATTGGTCCCGGCAAAATCCGTAGGCGGGCCGTAAGCGCGCCCGATGCCGGTGAGGCTGTAATCGACCTCGCGATTGATCTCCGGCGACCAGGCGATGTAATTGCACACGAACAGGTCGAGGTCGCCGTCGCGATCGTAATCGAGAAAAGCCGCGCTGGTACTCCAGGCATCGATAGCACCGGCCACACCGGACTCTGCGGTCGTGTCTACGAAGCGAACACCGGCTTCGTTGCGCAGAAGCCGATTTTCTCCGACCGCGGTGACAAAGATGTCGACGAAGCCGTCACCATCGTAGTCGCCTACCGCGACGCCCATACCGTACAGCGTTAAATCCAGCCCGACGGCTGTGGTGACGTCCTCGAAAACGCCGTTGCCCTGGTTGTGGTACAGGCGCATTTGCGGAGGAGGGGACTTATCCTCGCGCCACGACCAGTGATCCGAGTTAATCAACAGGAGGTCCTGGTGGCCATCGTTGTCGTAGTCGAGGAAAGCAACACCTCCCCCCATGGTTTCGGGAAGGAGGCGGTCGCCGTAGGCGCCCGTCTCGTGCACGAAGTTGATACCGGCAGCACGGGTGATGTCGGTGAAACGTAACTCCGGAGGCGCCAGGGGTTCCGAGACAGAAGCGCGTGGCCCGGACACTTCGTGTTCGCTGATTTGAACTATTTGTGATCCCAGGTGGGATCTCCAGATGAGCACGGCGATCACCGCCACGGCGATAATGCCAAATAGGCTGAGCGAGCCCCATAACGCGCGCCGCATGCGAGCTTCGCCCTCGAGCTCGCTCATGGAACTGCACTCAACCCGTAGGCGCCTTCGCGCTGCAGGTCGTAAATCACCACTGCCTCGGACGCGTGGTTAGCAGCGGCATCGCGGCGGCGAGCAGCGGCAACGGCGTGGTCGTGCGCGTTGTCATCGCGGCGATAGATTTCGTGCCGTTCCCGGTGATGATCTGCAAGGGTGTGGTTACCCAGACGGGCATGGACCTGAGCAACGCCGTAGTGCGCGGTGAGGTTCTCCGGGTCGAGGGTTAGTGTCGCATCGAACTGATCGGCTGCCGCGCGTAACCAGTCCGATTCTTCGGCAGTCGAATTAGCGAGCTTCGCGCGTTCGAACAAGGCTTGTGCCAGCTTGTTTAGCAGACGGTAATCAAAAGAGAAGTCAAAGCCGCGGCGACGCGCTTCGGCGAAGCGTGTTTCTTTGAGCGCGGTGAAGGCATCGATAGCAGCGTCGATCTCGCCGTTCTGCAGATCGACGAGACCGCTGAACCATGTAACCGACCAGGGATAAGCGCCACCGGATGCTGCCTTTACCAATGCGTCTCTGGCCTCAAACAGACGCCCTTCGCGAATCAGCACACGGGCAAGATTCAACTCCCCCTCAGCCCGCCCGAGGTCTGCTACATGTCGAAATGCGCCTTCCGCTTGCCGCAGTTCGCCACGGTCGGGTTTAAGCAAGAGCCCGATGCCGTAGTCGTTCCAACGTTCCCAGGCGGGTATGTCCGGAGCAACTCCCGATGCAGAAACCCCCAGCAAAGGAAAAGTTATCTTATCCGTGGCGATGGTGACGATGGGTAGGTCGTTTCTGGTGAACGCGTCTCCCTGAAAACTCCGCTGGTAGGTAGTGTCGAACTTTCGGTAACGCAGGCTCACCGACACCTCCACCGGCGTGGTGGCGGATTGCGGGACGCTGAACCGGTAATGAACAACGTCTGCGGCGCCCGGCGGAATCTGGTGGTCATAGAGTTTTGTGAAGATGTCCTCGGCATTACGTCGGTCTATCCGATTGCCTTGACGGTCCAGTACGTAGGCGTTGACGAAGTGCGACCAGGGATCGACCTCACCATCGACGGCTGCGAGCCCGCCACTACGACCAATGACCTCGCCGCCGCTCAGCACCGATACGTCCAGCCAGACTTCGTTGGAGTCGGCCGTCCCTTCGGTGAACAGGTGGCCAACCTTCAGTGTGCGGACGACGATGTCGAGTACGTAGGTATTACCGGGTACCAAGGCAGGTATTTCCGGGCGTAATGGTGCAATCACCGGGACATCGATAGCGGTTCCGGCGCGAATAGCGAACAGGTCCACCCTGAGTGCGCCTTCGAGCATAACGCGATGTGCCGCGTTCACCTCCGCGGGCAAGTCGAGCAGGTGCGCCAGCGCCGTGTTTGCGCCGGGAAAATGATGCCCGTGTATGGTTAACACCCCGGTCGAGTCGTTGGGGCGTGCGGCGAAGTCGAGTGAGGCTTTGAGCGGCATGTGGCATTCACTGCAGCGTTCCACGCGACGGTCGGGATAGTAGAAACTCTGCACACCGTGGCCCGAGACACCGCTCAAGAGAAAGGAGTCATAGTGATTCTGTCCACGTAACCAACGGTACTTGTTCAGTTCCACTGGCAGATGGACCTTGTGGCACGTGCCACAAAATTCCGAGGTCCGGTGTAAGGGTTTCATGAACGTGCGTTTGTGAAAGGCGGGTTTGCCTTTGATCAACAGACCGTTGACCCATACCAGAAATGGATTGCTGGAAAATGCGAATGGATAATGTTCGGGTGCGGCGATTACATAGTCGGAGTTGCCGCGCGGACTACCCAAGCGTTCGATGGCGTGGCAGGCAACACAGGTGATCCCCGCGTTTGCTGTCGGGTGGTGTACGTCGTCGAAATCCGGATCGTCGAAGGCTCCGCTGAACAGCGGCACCGGATCATGACAGCCCGCACAAAAGCGCGCGGCCTTGACGTTACCGTCACGCTCGAGCGCAACCCGGCGCGTATTGCGCACCGAAAACAGGTAAGCGGGATTGTTGAAAGATGCGAAGCGATGGGCGCTGTGCTGCCACTGGGCGTGAATGTCGCTGTGACATTGTGCGCAATAATCTTCGCGCATGAGGTCTTCGGCCGCGATCGCCCGGCCCGTCGAGGTGCGCGCGAGGGACGGCAGAAATTCCGGCTCGCCGGTTGGCCCTGAATCACGGGGTTCGGCGAGCCACATACCGGCGATGCTCAAAACCAGGCTGATGGCCGCGATGGTGCCCCCGACACGCCAGCGAACGGGTTGGCCGGCCAGTCGATGCAGCACAAACAACCAACCCGCAACGAGGGGTGCTGCAATGTGTAGCCAGTAAGTAACTTCGCGTGCGACGGGGTGGCGCAGTTCGCCGAGAGGGATACCGCGTGTCAGTGCGATCCCGGATGCAAGCAGCACGAGCACGGTTGCGAACAACACGAGGCCGAGACGCACCGCAAGTCGATTCGGCCGATCATAGGCACGGCGAAGGTGGAGAATCGCATAAACGATCGCCGGTACGACGATGGCGAACCCCAGCGCAAGGTGGACGAGGAACGCGGACTGATATACTTCGTCTTCCAGATTCACATCGTTGAGCCATTGCAGAAACGTGATGGCTCCGAGGTAAACTGAATCCACCACCAGGACGGCGAAGCCGACGAGCACGACCACGAGTAGCTTGCGCATGCCTGGTCCTACCACTTGCGGGTTTCCCGCGCTGGTCATGGATCTGCTCCGTTGCTTGTTAATGTCCGCAGGGTCAACCCCCCGATTGATAACGCACGTTGTAACGCTCGTGCAGGACCCGACGCCGGTCGGCATCCGTGGGCGTCAAAGTGCCCCGGGTTGGCAACGGCCCAACGGAATCACCGTTGAGCGTGTACAGGTCCATGTCCTTGGCCCATCCATGCCCTTCAACCACGATTCGGCGGTGCTGTCCATCCGGGGGACCCTCAAGAGCTTCGAACTCGAGATGCACCTCTTCACCTGAACCGACGATGACGACCGCATCGTCCACCTCAGCCAGAAGCGGCGTGACCGGCCCCAGACGGGTATAAACACCCGGGAGATAACGTGCGTCCCAGAATGGCCGGCGAATCCGATAGTCGTAGTCCGGACGGCGTTGTGGCCCGGTGGTGCGGCGCGGAAATCCCTTTTTCGCGAGCTGCGCGCTCGCGAGCGTGATCGACTGTATAGACACCGCGTCGGGCGTCTCCTCAAGCGCGATGAAGATCTCATCCCAGTAGACTTCCAGGTTACTGGTCAACCGCAATGCCGTCGTCAGTGGCGGTAAGTGGTTCAGGGGTAGCGCCATCGAGCGTGGCATGCCTGCGGGATAACCAAAACCCGCGTAGACGGTTACCCAATTTCCGTCTTCGTCGCGAGCTGACAAAGTAGGCGGATCGAACGTCGCTTTCGCCTGCCAGGCAGCAAACACCGTCTGCGAGTAAGGGTATTCTAACCATCCGTTTGCCACCAGCACCGGGTGCGCGCCCCGGGGGTTTATCGGCTCGGCGAACTCGAGTTGCAGTATGTGTGTCGACGTTGTGCGACCAATGAATCTTGAATCCAGATCCGCCAAGGGTACGGCCCGCCCATCGGCAATTCGTAGCTGCTCGCTTACGTCTGCACCCGTTTGATCAAAAGCTCGCACGAAGGGAATTGTTTTGCGATAGAAAATCGCTCGGCCGGACACGGGTGGACCGCCCGTTGCCATG
>SMWK01000180.1 GCA_004356895.1 Gammaproteobacteria bacterium | reverse complement strand
GATTGAGTGCTAGCTAGCTGGTCCCGCTTACTGTGCGATCGTTCCAGTCGGTCCAGCGTGCGCATGGCGCCCAACCCCTGGGTCAGGCTCGAATTGGGTTCCCGCCCTTCCCGGATCGCTGCGATGAACTCACGATCCGCGAGTTCAATACCGTCGGTACTCACTGCTACCTCACTGACATCGATCTGCTCTCCCTCACCGGTGAAAAGATCGTCATAGTTCGCGACGTAAGTACCCTTGTCACAGATGTAGCGAAAAAACGTACCAAACGGCCCTTCGTTGTTGAAGGACAAAGAGAGTGAGCAGATCGCGCCGCTGGAAGCTTTCAACCCGATGGCCAGATCCATGGCAATACCCAGATTGGCATCAACCGGACCCTGTAACGCGGTCACTTCGGTAGCAACGCCACCCGTCTGGTATTCAAAAAGATCAACCGTGTGGCACGCATGATGCCAAAGAAGATGATCCGTCCAACTGCGCGGTTCGCCACGAGCATTGGTGTTGGTACGACGAAAAAAGTAGGTCTGCACATCCATCTGCTGAATTTTCAGATAACCGTCGCGAATCTTGTTGTGAATCCACTGGTGCGAAGGATTGAATCGGCGCACGTGGTCAACCATAGCCACGACGCCAGTCGATTGCTGCAATGCTACGAGAGCTTCGGCGTCCGCCAGATTGTCAGCCATGGGGATCTCGACCAGCACATGTTTGCCGCTTTGCATGACCTGGCTTGCCTGCTCCGCATGTAGCGGGGTCGGGGACGCTAAGATTGCAGCTTCCACACCTGGCTGCTTCAGCGATTCAGCGAGCTCCAAGGTAAAATGGGGGATGCCTCTCTCCCTGGCAACCGCCTCCGTGGCTTCGGCTACGCCACCACAAATGGACACCACTTCGACATCTTCTATGCGCGCAAGCGCGTCCAGATGCTTGTTGCCGAAGGCACCTTCTCCAACGAGGCAGATCTTCAATCAACATACTCCATTCCAGCGGCTGCCAGCTTCTCGCGCTTGCCTTTGACCGACTGATGAAGAGGAGCTGATTCGAGATCCGCTTTCTGTCTGTCCCGATAGGTTTCCAGTTCAGTCGGCGCCGTCGTGTAGTGTCCGTGGCAATCTATGATTATCACTGCTCGCGTAATCCTGAGATTGCTGCAACGATAGCACCGCTGTCCTTGCGTACGAAGGCTTTCGTATTGCACGGAGAGGAAATTTGTCGATCATGTAGCAGCCGATGATGAGGAGATTTCTCTCAACTGTTCGTAAGGAGTTTTGTTTCATGGACCCGAATTGGCTTCCCTTTCATCCAGCCCCCTCCAAACCCCACTTCCATCCACCCAAGGGGGCCGTTGACGCCCACTGCCATGTGTTTGGTCCCGTTCACCAGTTTCCTTTTGCGCCACAGCGCAAGTACACCCCGTGCGACGCCGGTAAAACATCGCTCTTCGCCTTGCGCGATCATTTGGGTTTTTCCCGTAACGTCATCGTCCAGGCCACGTGCCACGGAACGGACAACGCGGCCCTCGTCGACGCGCTGCAGTCTTCAAATGGTCTCGCAAAAGGAATAGCCGCGGTCGATGAGGATATTACCGACAACGAACTTCGAGCACTGGATGCAGCAGGTGTGTGCGGGGTGCGTTTCAACTTCGTCAAACGCCTCGTCGACAAGCTGCCTCAGGAACAACTTCAACGGGTCGCTGAGAAAATCGCACCCCTCAACTGGCACATCGTCATTTATTTCGAGGCGCAGGAACTGGATGAAATTTATGACCTCATCACGACGTTACCCACCACAGTGGTCGTGGATCACATGGGCCGGCCCGACGTTACCCAGCCTGTAGATGGCACCGAATTCGCGAACTTCGTTCGCTTGATGGAAGATCACCTCAACTTCTGGGTCAAAGTGACTTGTCCTGAGCGCTTGTCAGCCACGGGACCTCCAGCGTACGAAGATGTGGTCCCGTTCTGCCGCTTGCTGGTCGATCGCTTCACAGACCGCGTGCTGTGGGGTACCGACTGGCCCCATCCCAACATGAAATCGCACATGCCGAACGACGGCGCGCTGGTAGATTTCATTCCTGAGATTGCGCCTACCAAGGCTAAACAACAGGCGTTACTGGTAGACAACCCCATGCGCCTTTGCTGGCCCGAGGAGAGTGGGAGTTAGACAGGCTCCAGAACGGTGAGTCCAGCAGCCGTGTTGGAAGCTGGGACATGGTAGTGGCGATACACCTGTCTCACCGACTCCCCCAATGCTCCCCGCATGGCGAGCCACATCACAAGCTCGATGCCTTCAGAGCCCGCTTCACGGATGTAGTCGACGTGGGGGCGTTCGGTCAGCCCTATCGGGTCACTCACCAGGCGGTCGAGAAAATCGATGTCGAAGGGTTGGTTGATGACGCCCGCGCGCTCACCCTGCAACTGGTGCGACATCCCGCCCGTACCGAAAACCACTACGGTCAGGTCTTCATCAAACGACGCCACAATTCGCGCGATCGCCCGACCAAGGTCGTAACACCGTTTGCCCGTGGGAGGCGGGTACTGAATCACGTTCACGCACACGGGAATCACCCGGCACGGCCACACATCGGGTTGGTCGAACATGATCGATAGCGGCACCGTGAGCCCATGGTCCACGGCTAAGTTGTTCACAATGGTCATGTCGAATTCGTTCAGGATCAGATTTTCCGCCAGATGCCAGGCCAGGGCTGGGTGTCCAACTACCACCGGGACATCGCGCGGACCGTAACCCTCGTCCGCTGGTTGGAAGGTATCGGCGACGCCGATCGCGAAGGTGGGGATGAACTCGAGTGAAAACGCGGAGGCATGGTCGTTATAGATGATGATGGCAACATCCGGCTGGGTTTTTCTCATCCACTCGCGAGCCGGTCCATAACCTTTGAACAACGGTGCCCAGTAGTCGCTATCGGTCAACCCGTTGTCCATGGCGGCACCGATCGCGGGAACATGGGAGGTTCCGATTCCCGCAACGATTCGCGCCATCTAAGATTCCCCCACCCGCCGGTTTCCTTCGATCGCACGACCACCGTTCGCCATCATTTCCTTGAATGCTTCCTCGGTCATACCCGACATCTGTCCACCAACGTATTGCATCGATTTTCGGTCGAGCATCGCAATCTTGAACGTGTAATAAATATTACCGCCCAACTTCAGCAGTTCCAGATAGTCTCGATCCAGAACCGCGCGCTTTTGCGCAGGCGTAAGCCCACGCCCATCCAGATAGGCGGATTCGTCTTGGATAAACAGTTCGCGGTTTGCTTCTTCGTTCAACGACATGCAGAACATGTTGAGGCGATAACCTTTGCGACTGTGTTCACCATCAAATACATAGGTTCCCGGAATGTCTGAGTAGTCTTTCATCAGTCTCCCACCTTCAGGCTCATCGGTAATTTCCGATACCCTCGCAACGCGTTGTTAGGTTCAGGTACCGGCTCTCCTGTGAGTTCTATCCGTCCCACTTTCGCCGCGAGGGCTTGCAACAGAACTTCGGCCTCCAGCGCCGCCATGTGTCGCCCTACACAAGCGTGAATTCCAACACCAAAAGCGGCCTGACCACCTGGACGTCGGGTAATATCGAAGACGTTCGCATCCGGCCAGCGGTCTGTGTCACGATTCGCGCAGTCGATGTTGAGCAGTATCTTTTCGCCCTCCCGAATGGGTACGCCTGAAACTTCGACGTCCTCATCAGCCGTTCTATAGAACGTATGTACGGGAGAGGCAAAACGCAACACCTCCTCGAACGCGAACCTGGCGCGACCAGGATGTTGCCTGAGAAGCCGCCATTGTTCCGGATGATCCGCAAAACAACGCAACATGTTGCCAATCGCGATGACGGTGGTATCCAGTCCCGCTGAGAGTAACGAGCGCACCAACAATGACGCTTCCACTTCTGTAATCTCTCCCTGGTCAGCGTAACGATAGATGTCGCTACCCAGCGCACCGTCCGCCAGGTTCGACCGCTCACACTGTTTTGCGATCCAGGCAACCGCCTGCTCGGCTCTCACAGCAGCCCTGGCCGCGATCTCGTTCCTCGGGCCCAGCATGTTGAATACGAGATTTCCATAGTCGAGCAGGAAATGTCGGTTCTTCTCGGTCAGCCCCACTGCGTCCGGAAAAACGGAAATTGGAAACCCAACCGCAAGTTCGGCTACGCCATCAAATTCCTCTACACCCAGCAACCTTTCGACCCTTTGCTCTGCTTCTTTCTCAAACCCGTTTCTCAATGCAGACAGGGCATTCGAAGAAAGCACGCTCGACAGCACTTTTCGCATTCGCGCGTGTTCCGGCGGGTCTGCTTCGAGAATGAGACTGGGTGGTCTCCAGGGCTCTTCCGTTTTGAAATCCTGTAACCCCACGCCTCGTGACGAACAGAAGGTACGATGGTTTTTGAAGATCTCGGTGAGTTCACGGTGCCTGCCCGTGGCCCAGACACCGTAGTGCGTCAGCCACACCAGTGGTCCGTTACGACGGAGCACATGGTGAAATTCACTGGGATCCCCGAGGTGGCGTGTCTCGTACGGATCGATATCGGAAACAGGCGCATCGGGGAAAGGCGCATCGAAAACAGGCTTCTGCATATTTCTGGTACTCCGTGTCTGAGTCATGCCCCGGTTCCAGGCTGAGTTTTTCTACGTCAGATCCTCAAATGGCAAACCAGCATACTGTTCACAAAGAGACTTCATCGCCACTTCGGACGAAGCCAGATATGAAAGTTCCTGTTCCTGTGCACGCAGATCGAACGGCACTTGTTGAGGGAATCGATGCAGCAAGCCCGTCAACCACCAGGAAAAACGAGCCGCCCCCCACACACGCCGCAACGCCATGTCCGAATAGCTCGACAAATACCGTTCATCGCCCTGTTTGAGATGAGCGACCAGGGCACGGGAAAGGTAAAACACGTCCGAGATTGCAAGATTAAGCCCCTTCGCGCCGGTCGGTGGGACAATGTGTGCGGCATCTCCGGCAAGAAATAAGCGACCGTACGACATCGGTTCGGACACAAAACTTCTGAGCGGCGCGATGGACTTCTCGATGGAAGGCCCAGTTACAATGGCGTCGGCTATGTATTTGGGGTAGCGCAATTTCAGCTCTTCCCAAAACCGGTCGTCTGGCCACTCATCGAGATTGGTGTCCAGGTCGCACTGAATGTAATAACGACTCAACATTGGGTTGCGCATGGAGCACAGCGCAAAGCCGCGTTCGCTATTGGCGTAGATCAGATCGGGTAGCGGCGGGGTTTCAGACAGAATACCCAGCCAGCCGAACGGATATTCCTTGACAAATTCCTGACGCTTCGATTGGGGTATGGTCCGACGGCAGACACCGTGGAAGCCATCACAGCCAGCAACGAACTCACAGTCGATACGATGCCGATCCCCATTTTTTGTGTAACCTACCCACGGCTCGGAGGTGTCGATACCATGCAACGTAACGTCGTCGACGTCATCAACAACGACGCCTCCCATTGCGTCGCGAGCGGCATATAGATCTTCGGTTATGTTGGTCTGCCCATAAGCCATCATCGGCCGATCTGCATACTTTTTTGTGTCTATGGTCAACCGGTATTCGCCACGCCACACGATATCCGCACCATCGTGCACGTGACCTTCGTTGTCCATGCGACTGCCCACATCAGAATCGCGCAGTACTTCGACGGACCCCCACTCGAGCACACCCGCCCGAACTCGTTTTAAAACATGCTCTCGAGATTGGCTCTCGAGCAGTACGTTCTCTACACCTTCAATATGCAGTCGCTGACCGAGAAGCAGTCCCGCTGGTCCCCCGCCGACAATCACGACGCCCGTTTTCACGAATTCCTCAAAACGCACACCCCCCGCATATCGTCCACTTTATCATCTCCACGCCGGGCTTCGATATCTTCTCCATAAACACCTTCAGAAGGCATTAAGCTCTACGGACCATTGGCGTTGTGAAAGACGCTACGCTTACCATTCAACCTTCTCAAGCGATACGCACGCGAGTCACCTGTGCGCTCTGCAGGTGGTACCTGATTTGCAGGCACCCGCACCTTCCGATAAAGTCGATCGGGCGAAATGAAGAAGGGAGAGGCCGCGACGGTCGAACCGGTTTATGGGGCAGTATGTGGGTGTCAAGACTCGCCCTGCGCCTGCGAGGAACGGCAGTGGTTCGGCACAACGCCCTGACCGATCCCGGCGCGGAGATACCCGGGACGATGTTGGGACCTGATGTCGAGACCAACGTGCTACGACACGGTAGCGTATCTATAGATTTGTTATGGGCAATGTTGTGGGTGTCGCTCTGTTTATCGAGTGTGGTGCAAGCCGCCATTGATGATCGCAGATGGTGCGAGACGCAGACTGCCAGATTCACCCTGGTCAGTGACCTCAAACCCGAACGGCTACAGCCGATCGCAGACGATCTGCTGCGTTTTCATGCAGTTGCGGAGTTGTTGGTGCCGCAGGATACGTCGAAGCAGTTGCCGCCTCTGACGATTTTTGCGTTCAAGAGTGCTCGATTGTTACGCAGCACCTTCAACGTGCAGAGCGTGTCGGGTTTGAGCCTCGCTTCCCACGATGGGTTCACGCTGGTTTACGGTCCGCGTTACGGCAAACGCTCACTTTCGTCCATGACGGCGTTTCACGAGTACAGCCACTACCTCATGCTTTCGCGCCCTGTACTGAAGTACCCGCTGTGGTACGGTGAGGGACTTGCGAGTTTGCTCTCCACGATGGAGTTCCCGGACCTGAATACTGCCCGAGTCGGAATCGTGCCTCCGGTTCGTCTGCGCAACGCCACCCGCGACTACAACCTTCCCCTGGACCAGGTGGTCAACCGGCGCCATGCCATGGAGCCAGGCGGGGTAGATTTTTTGCGGGTCTATGAAAGGTCATGGATTCTTATTCACTATCTGATGTACGGTCATCAGGCAGGTTTCCCCAACTACGCTACAAAAATCGATCGCATACTTGCCAGTATCGACGCGGGAGCAAAGGGATCAGAGGCGATCGAAAGGGCACTCGGGGTGTCACTCGAGGCTCTGGAACAGGATCTGATCGCTTACACGCTGCATCGTCCGACACCCACCACGGTCATCGAGTTTACGATTTCCGATGCGCAAACCTCGAGCCGGTGCCTGTCGAAAAACGAGGCACGCATACTTCTGGCAAATTCAACTGCAAATCGCAACCCGGACCTCGCCCGTAAGCTGCTGGGTAAGGCGCTCCTGGCTGATCCAAGCAACGCGGATGTTTTAGTGGGGTTATCCCGCGTTGATGCGATCAATGCCGCTGCGTATTCGGCGAGAGCGATGGCGCTTGCCCCCGAGAACCCAAGCGTGTTGATCCGCAAGGCGGAATTGTCCATGCAGAGCTGCCAAGCGGAGCAGCCCCTCACCTGCCAAGCCATTTGGCGTACGGCGGCGGGTTACTATCGCGCGGCACTGCAGCGGGCTCCAGGACGGGCGGATGCCACACTCGCGCTTGGTAGCCTTTATCTCCTGATGGGAGATGCAGACTTAGCGTTGCCCCTACTCGAAAAAGCACTGACACTGGCACCGTGGCAGACGCAGATCCACTTGTACCTCGGACAGGCAGCCGCTGCGACCGGCGATGTCCCACGAGCTCGGCTGCACCTGGACCGGGCGGCCAACTGGCATCCGGAGTTGTCTGGCCGTCAGCGGGCACGATCCCTGTTAAACCGGCTCCCGATATAGAGATGTGCGCGAAGCCCGATTTGAATGGCCACTAAACGGAAATATTACAGCCAGATTCTAACGACCGCTTTGGAGCAGTAATTCAGTCCTCCCGTTGCTGGTGGGCGAAGATCGATTTGACACCACCTTGCTTGGACCAGTCTGGGGGCATCAAACAGGGTCGTGGATCGAACCGAGCCCACCGCGCGGGTTCGCCACGAATCATTGCTTCACTGTGACTCGCACCAGCCGTCAGGTTCGTAATCGGGAAAGCATCCGCTGCTGAGTATGCGCACAGCAGCAATGGCCTTGAGCGACCACTCGAGTTAGGTGCGGAACCGTGCACAGAACGACAGTTATGAGCCGTGACGGTACCGGCCGGGCCGGTGATGTAACGAGCGCTGCCGATGTCCAGCCGTGGTAGGTCCACATCACGGATATTGCCGGTCCATTGACCAGTCTCATCATAGAGATCGAAAAGTGGGCCTTTGTGGCTTGCCGACAATACCCCCATAGGCGCCATGGTTTCTGTTACGTCTGAGAGATAGACCCCCAAAGTGAGTACATCGTAATTCGTGTGCGGCCAAAACTGGATGTCTTGATGCCACTTTACCTCTTCCCCACCATCCGCCCACTTAAAATTGAGCTTCGAATGATGAAACTTGAAATTCGGACCCAGCAGATCCTCGGCGATATCCACAAACGGACCTGAGTTCGCAAACTCCCAATACAGTTCGTGTAATTCCACCGGCGCGTTGAGACGGCGAATTCTGGGTGCAGCCGATGAGTGGTTGGGTTCCAGATCGAACCGACCATCGTTACCTGTTACTTCGCGGCTCGCTAAGACAAATTCGTCTGTCACTTTGTTCAACCGATCTAGCCAATCGCGGCTAACCAAACCAGATACGCCCAGATAACCCCGCTCGAAATAGCAGATGCGATCTTCCTGCTTCAGGAGCGCCGGTTCGCGATCGAGAATATTTTCATGATTCATAATACTTGATCGTTAGCAGGCTCAACTGAGGCCCAGCGACCGCTTGTTTGCCGCTTCATCGGTACCGGCAGCCGCAAAATCGTCGAACGCTTTGTCAGTAACCCGAATAATGTGCTCGGCGATAAACTGCGCCCCTTCGCGCGCACCATCCTCCTGATGTTTCAAGCAGCACTCCCACTCCAGCACCGCCCAGCCATCGTAGTCATATCCCGCAAGTTTTGAGAAGATCGCTCGAAAGTCAATCTGCCCATCGCCTAACGAGCGAAATCTGCCAGGCCGATCCAGCCAATCCTGGTAGCCACCATAGACACCGGATTTACCGGTCGGATTGAACTCCGCATCCTTGACGTGGAACATCTTGATGCGTTCATGGTAAATGTCGATAAAGGCAAGGTAGTCTAACTGCTGAAGTACAAAGTGGCTTGGATCGTAGAGTAAGTTGGCTCGGGGATGCCCATCCACGGTTTCCAGGAATCGCTCGAAAGTAATGCCATCGTGAAGATCTTCCCCGGGGTGCAACTCGAAGCAACAATCCACGCCAACTTGTTCAAAAACTTCAAGAATCGGACGCCAACGTTTGCCAAGCTCGGCAAAACCCATCTCTACCAGCCCCCCGGGACGTTGTGGCCAGGGGTACATCATCGGCCAGAGCAAGGCGCCGGAAAACATGGCCTGCGCACTCAGACCCAAATTAGCGCTCGCTCGAGCGGCAAGTTTGACCTGTTCCACCGCCCACTCAGCGCGTGCGGCGGGTTTGCCTCTGACCTCGATTGGCGCGAAGCCGTCAAACAATTCATCGTATGCCGGATGTACCGCCACCAGTTGCCCTTCGAGATGGGTAGATAACTCGGTGATGACCACGCCGCACTCTGCTACACGACCATTCAGCTCATCACAATACGTTTTGCTTTCAGCAGCCTGTGAGACATCGATAAAAGCTGTATTACCGATAGGTACTTGCATGCCAACGAAGCCGAGGTCAGCGGCCCACCCCGCCATCGCAACTATTGAGTTGAACGGCTTATCATCGGCCATGAACTGGGCCAGAAAGATGGCGGGACCTTTCAGGGTTTTCATAACATCACCTCTATTGTTCTTACCATGCACTCATAACGACATCCACTGTCCGCCTCGTGCTGAACTTGTGACAACAGCCGAGATGAACCGCATGCCGCGTACACCGTCGTCGATCGTTGGAAAATCCAACATCTCGGGGTTGGGATCTGTACCACTCAGCGTGGCACGCAGCGCGCTCGCAAAATTTCGATACAACACAGCAAATGCTTCCAGGTAACCTTCGGGATGACCCGCCGGAAGCCGAGTTGCATTCAACGCGGCCGCGCTCAACCCACTACCGCCAGTGCGACGTACTTCGTAGGGGCGATCAGGCCAGCGTACGATGAGCGAATTAGGCTCGGTTTGCGACCATTCGAGCCCGCCACGTTCACCGTAAACCCGCAGCCTCAATCCGTTCTCTTCACCCACCGCTACCTGACTTGCAAACAATATCCCCTTTGCGCCCGAACCGAATCTCAATAACACGTTGCCATCATCATCAAGTTGACGGCCAGGGACAAAACTCGATAGATCCGCACAAAGCTCAACGATTTTCAGATCGGTTACGTACTCCAGAAGATTTTCACCATGGCTGCCGATGTCGCCGAAACAACCTGCAACACCGGCCCTCTCTGGATCGGTTCGCCAATCCGCTTGCTTGTTACTTACGTCCTCCGCAAGCCAGCCCTGCAGGTACTCACAAACCACCCGTCGTATCGAACCGAACGCACCGCTGCGAACTAGATTACGAGCCTCCTTGACCATCGGATAACCAGTGTAGTTATGGGTTAGCACGAACAGTAAGCCGCTCCTGCTCACGAGTTCAGCAAGGTGTTCGGCTTCTTCGAGCCTGTGCGTGACGGGTTTGTCACAAACCACGTGAAAACCAGCTTCCAATGCTGCTTTCGCCACTGGATAGTGAATATGGTTCGGCGTGGCAATTACCACAAATTGCATCTGCGCCTGAGGCGGGCGGGCAGCCTCAACAGCAAACATCTCCTCGTAATCCGGATAACACCGCTCGCGAGCCAACCCATATATGTCCCGGCCACTGCGCATCGAGCGTTCCGGGTCGCTGGCGAAAGCACCACAAACAAGCTCGATCTCGCCATCCAGCTCTGCCGCCATGCGGTGTACGGGGCCGATGAATGCACCCTCACCACCGCCCACCATACCCATGCGCAGCTTGATCACCTGATGCTACTCAGCAAACCCGACATACCTGGCCTCCCCATCGTCCGTGATACGATAACTCATTGCTCGTAGGGAGGGGAGCTTGAGCAAGCCACGCTGGTCCCGACAATAATGACGGCAGCTATGAATCTACATATCTCACTGAAAACGAACTAGTACTCGAGCATGTCTGAATTACTTTATGACTTCGGTAGCGGTCGCGCCGATCCCTACACCTTTCCGACTCAAGCTCTAAAAAGAGCAGCGGAAAAAGCGATTGACAAATTAGCAGACGCGTTGGCGGACTATCCGGGCGGTCTGGGGCACTTGGGCATGCGTCAGTCCATGGCCCGCCGAGAATCGGATCGGGAAGGTATACCCGTTGATCCCGATCATATCGTTCTGACTAACGGTTCCATGCAGGCGGTCACGCTGACGGCTCAGGCATTGCAGGAAGCTCCGGGAGACACCGTGATCCTCGAAGAGTATTCCTACCCGGGCACGCTCGCCGCCTACCGAAGCCTGAAACTCGATATGCAGGGCATCCCACTCGATGAACATGGCATGCGTCTGGATGCCCTCGAAGACCGGCTGGTCAAACTCGAGCAAGAGGGCCGAAGACCCAAGTTCATTTATGCAATCAGCACCTATCAGAATCCATCGGGGTTCGTGATGCCAAAAACGAATCGACTGGCTTTGATAGAACTAGCAGCCCGCTACGAGATACCGGTCGTCGAGGACAACTGTTACGCCGATGTACACTACGAAGGTCCGGTTGAGCCTGCTCTGTATGCATTGAGCGACGATCCCAACCAGATCTACCTGTGCTCGCTGTCGAAAATTCTGGGCCCTGGCGTGCGCCTCGGTTACCTGCTTGCGCGTCCACCCATGTTAGAGCGCATAGTCGCAAGCCGACACGATGCCGGCAGCAATACGCTGGCTGCAGCCATCGTCGCCGAGTTCTATGAGGATGGGATATGGGACCACGCGACTTATACGAATACCGCACTGAAGATAAAACGCGATCTGACGCTCGAAAAGCTGGCCGAGGAACTCACTGATATCTGCGTTTGGTCGAAACCTGTCGGAGGTTTATTCATTTGGGTGCGTATTCCCGACGACATTGACCGGAAGAAACTTTATGAACTCGCGGAGTCGCGAGGGGTAAAATACTTACCGGGGATCAGCTTTCACTACGCCAATAAGAATGTGCCTTATCTGCGTCTGGCGTTCGGACACCTGAACGAGACCCAGATCGGTGAAGGTATTCCAGTACTTGCCCGTTGCATTCGGGAGACACGCACCAGCAACGAGAGGCCGGATTTCACGGCGTTGTTTTGAGTAATTTACTCTTCGGCATATGCCTTGAGTCGGTTCAGTTGACCCAACTGCACCTGGTCGACGGGTCCGGCAAGCGCCGCTAGCCCGCCGGCCGTATATCCACCTACTTCGTAGCGGTACATGAGCCGTGTTCCCTCCCCTTGCGCGATCAGCACAAAGCTCATGCTCCCAGCAACACCCATCGCCAGCAGAGGACCCAGACCGCCGGATAATCGTAACTGTTTGCCTGGATCGGCAAACACCACCTGCATATGCCGAACGCTGCCACCACTCGGGTGGAAACGGCCGTCACCTCCGCCTGGACCGAGGAGCCGACGGTAAACACAACGGCGAAAATCCACGGCTTAATCACGTGCCTATTTGCTCTGCGCGGCGCAGCTAGTCGGCCGGACGTTTGCCGCGAACCAGATCGCGCAGGCGATCCATGAACGTATCGTACTTCAGGTCAGTGAATTCACCGGCATCGTAGAAGGAGCCGTGACCTTGTGGACAGGTTTCAAACCAGATGTGGGTCTGCCTGTCGTCAGACGCCTTCTCCATCTCGGTCCCACATTCGGGGCAATTGATCTGGTCCACCTTGTTGTATTCGTGACCGACGCGGGGGTCTCCTGAATCGAGCACCGCTTCGGACATCCACTCCTTCTTCATCTCCAATAAAACTTCCGGCTTACACCACAGACCCGCACATTCCGAGCAACGATGTATGGTGATTTTGCGTCCGTAGGTTTTCGGCTCGAGCGTTCCTGTACATTTGGGACATTCCACGATTGTGACTCCTAAGTTTTATAGTTGTGCGCCACGTACATAATACCGATGGTGCCAGATTCCGTCCGCCGCCTCACCCTCTATCGGCATGCGCCACGTCTTAACGTGCGCTCCAGCCAAGGGGACCCGGTACAGCGCCCGTGGTTGTTCGATAGTGTTCTGAATATAGGCTTGAGCTTCCGATTGCGAAACGTAACGGCAGGCGATGCGCCGGTAGAGGTCGCGCCACTCATCGTCAGAACCCACATCGAAGACGAGTTCTGCGACCCCTTCCACGATCACCTTGCGATAGGGTAGCGGCTGTTCATCGATACAGAGAGCCACCCGCGGGTCGTTTTTCAGGCAACCAAACCACTCCGAGCGAGCCCGTGGGGTAAAGTAGATGGCCTCGTCTTCGAACAGAAACCAGATAGGCGTCACCAACGGGCTGCCATTCTCGCGAACCACAGATACGCGCATGAGCACCCCTCGCTCCGCAAGGAAACTGCTGCGCTCGTCGGTATTCAACTGCGGCATTCAACCGATATTATCAGTTAGGAGTCTGCGCAGTAGAAAAGATTCCTACCACGCGCGGAATTTTCTACCGCGCAAACTCCTGG
>SMWK01000179.1 GCA_004356895.1 Gammaproteobacteria bacterium | reverse complement strand
TGAGCCGCCATCACGAAGGACTTGAACAGCAGAATTCCGATGATGATGTGTACCGCGGTCAGCGACGGGGGAATGAGTGCGAGAATTGCGTACGCAAACGCACCGACCATCGTGCACGGAATTATCCAGGATTTACGGCGGCCAATTCTCGAGCTACCGTAGTTATCGACAACTAGCGCCATTGCCCATTTGAACCAGCGAGGAATACCCGGCAGGGCAAGCAGCCAGAACATCTCGAGTGGCAGGCCTTGCTGGCGGAAGATAAAAGGTAAAGCCACCCCTGTAAACGCTGCCGGGAAGTATTGCGCCATGTGCAGTACGCTGAGCATGACAAGCTTGGGGTAGTCTTTCTGGTCGACGGCGTCGCTGGTTTCCTGCCCTGCATCGATCTCCATCAATCGCCCGAGAACATTGCCCGGTTGATCGCGTTAAACGTACGGTTCACGCGGCCGTTCACCGGTAATCAGTCGCGGGTTCTACGTTCTCGGCGCCTTTGCGTAGATGTCCGTACAAGGCATCCTCGGCAAATTCCACGCACTTGAATTCCAGTATTCTGGCGTTGTCCTCCATGCGCCGATATAGCGGCATAGTGATTTTCCAGGGACGGGTAAACACATCCGGATCTTCAATAGTGGCTTCATAGCGAATGTGGTTCGAACTCATCAACGTATAACGTTCGGTGACCTGCAGGTTTTCGCCGTGGAAATTCCCTGCGCTGTCGAACCAGGTTTCGGCCATCTGATCAGAAACATCCACGACAAGGGTGTCCCCTTCCCAACGGCCGAGCGAATAGCCCATCCAGGAAGGTAAGTCTGCTTCAGTACCGGGACGATCCATGTGAATGAGGCGACTATTGCTGCCGAACTCATAGGCAATGAAAATTTTGCTGTCTGACTGAAGAATCTGCATAGGAAACGGCATATAGGTCGAGCGCGGGATACCGGGGATGTAGCACTTCACCCCGGGGTCCAACCTGTTCCAGTCAGCTCGATTCTCATCGCGCTTCGCAAGCGCCCAGGGTTGATAGGGAATGGCGCCACCTTCGACAACACTCATTCCGGCTGGGATACCTCCCAAGGCACCGAGCACGTTGGTAACGGGGCCTTTACTCGCGCTGTGGCCTTCGAGATCCCAGTGGGCGGAACCGACCGCTTGCCAGATGCCATTTAGATCAGGAGGTTGACCAGGCGCCGTCTGCTCACTATCGGCTACGGTTGTATTGTCAGCTTGCGTACAGCCGAACAACACGACCAAACACACGCCTATAGCCGCTGTCACCAATAGTTTGAGACGATGTTTCATCCTGATCCTTCTGTTTTACGTCATATGCGCTGCGAGGCTACTTATCGCTTTCCTGTGCGCTTTCTGTGGGGTCAGCTCCATCCCGGGGGGCACCCGTACCCGAGGAGCCCATGAAGATCCTGCGTCCATCGGCAAAGGTGATGTCCCGCCCGCTACCGCGACACAGAGGTTCGCAATCCGGATCTTTACTCTGATAACCACGCACGATGACCTCGGTACCCGGTAGCAGAATCTTCCGGGTCAGCCCACCGCGAAGCAAGGTATTTGGCGTTCCCCCCTCCATCATCCAGGGCTGGATTGAGCCGTCATCGAGTACCACGTCAACGTGTACCCAGCTGTGTGGGTTGATCCACTCCACTTTGGTGATGGTGCCACGCAGTTCAAACGGTCGGTCGGCATCAAATTCCGAAGAGAAAGCGTGGTGACCATGGGTGTTAATCGATACAGCCGTTGCGGCTGCCAACACCAATAACTTCAGAAGTTTGCGAGTCGCCAATTGTCCCCTCCTCCAATGCTCCCGTCCGGTAAATGCTATAACAATTGCCTACATACCGATAGGCGGACCAAAGTACGCCGGGGAATTGACTTGAAAATCACGTATTGTCACGCGTGGTTCGTTGCGGCACGTTACCGTCAACGGCGCCAGAATATTCACTGAGGAGGTGTTATGCACTTCACGGCATTGCTCATCGCTAATCGCGGCGAAGTCGCCATTCGCATCGCCCGCGCCGCCGCCGATCTCGGCTTACGCACGGTAGCCGTTTATTCGGAAGATGACGCAGCCAGCCTGCACACGCGAGTTGCCGACGAATCCCGCGCACTCCCGGGCGGCGGAGCACGGTCCTATCTGGATGCTGACGCGATCATTGCTGCAGCAGTTGCTACGGGCTGTGATGCGATCCACCCCGGTTACGGCTTCCTGGCTGAGCGGGGGGACTTCGCCCGCCTTTGTGCCGATGAGGGTATTACTTTTGTCGGCCCGAACGTCGAACATCTGGAGCTATTCGGAGATAAAACCCGCGCGCGAACTGCAGCCATAGCAGCCGACGTGCCTGTGTTGCGGGGACTGGACCATGCCGTTTCCCTGCAAGCCGCCCGGGAGTTTTTC
Source organism: Gammaproteobacteria bacterium (assembly GCA_004356895.1). Classification (GTDB taxonomy): domain Bacteria; phylum Pseudomonadota; class Gammaproteobacteria; order Pseudomonadales; family Azotimanducaceae; genus SMWK01. Next base: position 3,954 of record SMWK01000179.1, on the reverse strand, counting down.
GAATCTCTGGGTGCTGACGTCGGGATGATGATCAAAGCAATCGCCGGGGGTGGCGGCCGTGGCACGCGAGTCGTGAACAACGCATCGGAGCTTGAGTCCGCATTTGCGCGCTGCCAGTCAGAGGCAAAAGCAGCGTTTGGGCTAGCAGATGTTTATGTCGAGGAATTCATTTCTCGCGCCCGTCACATCGAAGTGCAGATCTTGGGCGACCATGGCGGTTCTATCATCCATCTCGGAGAGCGCGAGTGCAGCATCCAGCGTCGGCACCAGAAAGTAATCGAGGTTGCTCCGGCACCCAACCTCGATGACGATCTGCGAACACAGATCATCGATGCGGCCGTTCGCTTCGCAGAAAAAGAAAGTTACAGCAACCTCGGTACTTTTGAATTCCTGGTCGATGTGTCCGAACGCAAAGATCGGCATCAGTTTGTATTCATCGAGACAAACGCACGTTTGCAAGTCGAACACACGGTAACCGAAGAAGTTACCGGCGTTGATCTCGTCGCTGTGCAGATCCAACTCGCCGGTGGCACATCGTTGGCTGAGTTAGGGCTCATCGAACCGGGAATTGCCACGCCGCGCGGTTACGCGATTCAGGCTCGCGTCAACATGGAAACGATCATTGAGGATGGCACCGTGCGCCCCGCCGGTGGGAACCTGAACATCTACGAGGCGCCGAGCGGACCGGGTATTCGCACCGACGGATTCGGTTATGCCGGTTATCAGACAAGCGACGCCTTCGACTCGCTGCTTGCCAAGGTGATCGCCCACTCACCCGCAGCGAATCTGACGAGCGCCATCGGGCGGATCTCCCGGGCGTTGGCCGAATTCCGCATCGACGGCATCAGTACCAACATTTCTTTTCTCCAGAACATATTCGCCCACGACGATTTTGCGGCTGGTAACTTACACACACGTTGGGTTGATGAGCACATGGTCGAACTGGCTGGGTCGCCTAAAGTCCGCAAGCGTTATGTCGAGACCGCGCGTTCGGAGTCCAGCGATCATCCGACCGGCTACGCGGGAGCCAGGGTAGACAGCAATGACCCACTGGCGCTGTTTGCCCATGACGAAAAAATGAAATCCGCACAGTCTTCGACAGCAAAACGCAGTGAGGGCACGTCCGATTCGGACCTCAACGGACCAGACGGTTCAGTGGGTATTCCCACGCCCATCCAGGGCACCATTGTCTCACTCGATGTCGACATCAACGACCAGGTTCGAACCGGCCAACAAGTCGCCGTGGTCGAAGCCATGAAAATGGAACACGTCATTACCGCCGACAGAGACGGCATCATTCGTGCCATCACCATGGCGTTGGGCGACGTCGTTCGCGAAGGTTACGCATTCGTTTACATCGAAGAAGCTGAGGTAGAGGGTGGTGAAATAGCAACTGCTGAAGAAATCGACCCCGACTACATCCGACCCGACCTGCAGGAGATGCTGGATCGTCACGCCTATACATTGGACGAGAACCGGCCCGAGGCAGTGGCCAAACGCCGGGCGCGAGGTTACCGCATGCCCCGCGAGAATATCGAGCAACTGATGGATGCCGGCTCTTTCAAAGAGTACTGGCCGCTGATCGTCGCACGCCAGCACCAGCGCCACGACATGGAGACGCTGCGCAAACAAACTCCGGCTGACGGTCTTCTTGCGGGGATCGGAACCATCAACGGGGACCTGTTCGACGACGACCGTGCTCGAGCCATGGTGGTTCACTATGACTACACCGTGCTTGCCGGTACTCAGGGAGGGCGCAACCACTACAAGCAGGACCGCATGTTCGAACTGGCCGAACGTTTCAGAATCCCCCTTGTCCTGTTCGCTGAGGGAGGCGGCGGCCGTCCTGGGGACGATCGCACAGGTCCCGGGGTTGCATTCGATACCGATACATTCACCCAGTTCTCGAAACTGAGTGGGCTCATTCCCCTGGTGGGGGTCACCAACGGTCGTTGCTTCGCCGGGAACACGGCACTTCTAGCTTGCTGCGATGTGATCATCGCAACCGTTGGCTCGACCGTTGCGATGGGAGGCCCCGCGATGATCGAAGGGGGAGGGCTTGGGGTCTATACCCCGGAAGAAGTCGGACCGATGTCTTTCCAGGTTCCCAATGGGGTTGTCGATATCCTGGTTGAAAACGAAGAGGCGGCCGTTGAGGTCGCGAAGAAGTACTTATCCTACTTTCAAGGCTCAATCGGCAAATGGGAGGCTCACGATCAGCGACGTCTGCGACATGTCGTTCCTGAAAACCGACTGCGCCTTTATGACATGCGCGAGGTCATTGAAACGTTAGCCGATAAAAACTCGGTACTCGAGATTCGCGAAAAGTTCGGTATTGGTGTGATCACCGCATTTATCCGTGTCGAAGGACGTCCGATGGGTGTCATCGCCAACAACCCGCACCACCTCGCTGGCGCCATCGACTCCGACGGCGCAGACAAGGGCGCACGTTTTATTCAACTCTGCGATGCTTTCGACATTCCCGTACTCAGCCTCATGGATTGCCCTGGCATTATGGTGGGACCCGACGTGGAGAGAACGGCGCTGGTGCGACATTCCGTTCGAATGTTCAACGCGGGCGCCAACATGACAACCCCACTTTTTGGTGTAGTTGTTCGCAAAGCATACGGCCTTGGCGTGCAGGCGATGTGTGGGGCAAGTGCGCTGGTCGGGTTCTTCACGGTTGCCTGGCCTACCGCGGAATTCGCCGGAATGAACATCGAAGGATCCGTCAAGCTCGGTTATCGCAAAGAACTCGAGGCTATCGAAGATCCCGAAGCGCGACGATCGGAATTCGAACGGCGCGTAGCGCGAGCATATGAAGGAGCAAAAGCCATCAACGCGTCGGTCGGAGGCGGGTTGGACGACGTGATCGATCCGGCCGACACGCGTGACTGGATTGCGAGCAGCTTGCGCCGGTTACCGCCGGTCCCTGTTCGAACGGGGAAAAAGTACCCCTATATAGATCCCTGGTAAGACCGAGCGTTGACAACGCAGACGGCTGCTCCCCATTCGGGGGGAGGGATTTCGCCAGATTTTGGTTGGTTTGACGGGGCGACACCAACTTTTTCTCTTAACCCATTGATTTACAATGCTGCAAGCCTTGGTACCAATATTGCATCGCTCAGGCTTAAGGTGATCAAAAGGGGAGATATCGATGAATGAGCTGGTGGTTATTTTTTGCTTCGTCTTGGTGGTGTTATTCGCCTTTGTGTTGCCGATCACAATTTACTCAATTCGCACTAACCACCACAAGAAGATGGCCGAGTTCATTGCGGAAGATCGACAAATTACAGCGCAAGGACTCGAAGACGAGCTCATTTCAGTCAAGGAGCGGGTAGCGGTGCTGGAATGCATCGTCACCGAAGGACGATTTGAACTCGATAAAGAGTTTCGGCGCCTCGAATCAGTGTAACGGCTACCTGGTGCAGACAATAAGGTTTCGGAGGTAACGAGTGAAAACATTGAAGCTTCTAACTGTCCTGGCAGCGTCCCCGGTGCTGCTAGCAGGCTGCGGCGCGGACGACGTGACCCTGCTGATGCCCGTAGAGACTCAAGACTGGGGCATTTACCAGAAGGTTCGCATGCCCGATGGGATGATCTGTTACGTATACAGCCCCGAGGACGGCAGTAACGGCTTGTCTTGCAGTATCGATTTCGAGTGGGCCACAGAAACGCTGATCGATGGCGAAGTGATCGATGCCGAGGAAGAGGACTAACGCTTCACATCGACTTCAGTTCGCTTTGCTTGCACGGCTCACGCGCTGCAACGGATGCAGCGCTCCCTCTTCGCCGATGATGAATTCCGGGAAGGTTATCGGGTAATTGCCGAGGATCACCTTGACCTCCTCTGTCATCGTGCCGCTAACCCCCCCAAGCGTGCCATAGGTCTTGAGTCCCAGGCGAACTTTGAGCTTGGGACTTGCTTCATCGATAACCTCCTGCAGGCACGAG